>NZ_JAVAXX010000327.1:0-6506 GCF_042709275.1 Bacillus sp. LR_5
AAAAACATATTACAAAAAGTATTACGACAATGATAAGAAGCATTATGATTGCGACAAGTATTATGATCATGATAAAAAACATTATGATTACGACAAAAAGTATGATGACCATGATAAAAAACATTATGATTACGACAAAAAGTATGATGACCATGATAAAAAGTATTACGATGATCACGATTATCATTACGAAAAAAAGTATTATGATGACGATGATCATTATTATGATTTTGTCGAATCATATAAAAAACATCACTAAATCTCTTAAACGTCTATTTATTCCCCGGCGACATACCGGGGGCTTTTTTATGATATTTATTGACGATACTCAGATTTTTTTGTGCTCATGGCTGCTGTAAATTCAATTATTAATGAACACATGTCATTTAACTTGGCTTATTATTAGTGGCATTACTAGTTTTTAGTTGCCTTCCCCTATTTATAAAAATTTAGATAAAAGTATTTCTTTATAGAGATGCTTGTTTCATCGACAACTCAATCCTAAATGTGGTAAAATCGATAAAAATGTAAAAACTGTAAATATAATAAAAGGAGCATCTTTATGTATATAAGTATTATAATTTTAGCATCCATGCTTTTATGGGGGGCAGTTATCCACGAGCTAAGTAAACCTTCAAAAAAGCAAAGCACCAGAAAAATTGTTTCTTTGACATCTTTAGGTTCTTTATCGACTTTAGTTATTACTATTTCACTTTTTCAAAAATTCCCTTTTTAAACTTTGTTTTTAATTAAATCCTTCGTATTAAAATATTCATTTTATACATAATATTTATATGTACCTTGGCTGAAACCTCCATTGATCAATCACACAGCATGAAGACAGCCAAGGATTTATTTTGTTTACTTCGTACCTGTTGAACCGAGTCCTCCTCTATCCTCGTTTCCCAAATGCTCGACTTCAACCAATTCAACCGCCGGCATTTTCTTCATGATTCTAAACTGGCAGATACGATCACCCTTCTTAATTTCAGTATCACGCAATGCATAAGCAGGAAAGAACCAGAAATCGTTGTCTCCCTTATATGACTCATCGATAACACCCATTGAATTTGTTTGAATAACGCCAAAGTTCTTATATGTACTTGAACGAGGGACGACATGTGCTTCGTAACCTTCAGGCAGCTCCATTGCAACACCTAATGGGACAAGCTTAAATTCATCTTTTTTGATTGTTACATCTTCAGCTGCCCGAAGATCAATCCAGTCTCCCTGCTCAATTTTGCTGATTCTTGTTTGTGTTTCATCTAGATACTTGATTTTAATTTGCATTGTCATGTACTAGCTCCTTTAATTTTTATTGAGTATCATACAGTAAGGCTTGTTCTTGTGTCATTTTCATCAGTTATAAATTGAACGTCTTCAAAATCATGCTGTAAAGCATTGAAGTAAAGTTTTTCAATGATATTTTTGTTTTTACAGTAAATCGAAACGTAGCTATTATCTGCTATCAAAAGGACAAGTTCGCAATCACTGTCAGCAAACTCTTCATATGTATTGACTTGATTAACCATTTTTCCATATGGAAATGCTTTCAGTTCAACGAAAATGGTATAGTACTGATTCGTTTTTAATTGTTGCTCAAAAACTGCCCCCTCAACAATTGCGTAGTCATGAAAAAGCTCCTCATCATCGAGCTCTCCTTCTACAACAAAATAAGATTCCCCACTCGTTTGCCACCTATAATTAGCTATTTCTACCGGCTGCAGTATTCTCCATAGAAAATTTCCATATTCATTCGGTATTTGAAAACTAACTCCCCTATTCATGTATACCCCTTACTTAAACGATTTTTGTGAATACGAGTTTAATTATATACTCTAATGTTAGGTTTATGGAACAAGGAATCGACTGCCTTTTCAACCGATTATCTTTTACAGAATTTCCTCAGCCCTCCTCATTTAAAAGGTTCTTCAATGTTCATAACAACGGTAAGTTTTTCCTGATTAGATTCCTCGTTATCATCTACCCTTAGAAAAAAATGTCCCAAAACAAATAATCATTTTTGTAATCCTCGGTCGCCGTACCCATTAACACCCCACTTACAAGCCTCATGTATCCCGTACTTGCTATTCGAACATTGATAAGCACCTTCTCGTATCACATGGATTTGCTGTTGAATGATTTCAAATAAAGTTGAATAAAATAAGATCGAATCATCCAACAATTAACATTTATTCTTGCGGCAATAGGTGGTATTTATAATCCATAAGAAGGAAGGAAGCGTTGATGATAAAGCTTTGCCGAGAAGTTTGGATCGAAGTCAATCTTGATGCCGTTAAAAAGAATTTGCGAGCGATCCGCCGTCATATTCCACATAAGAGCAAAATTATGGCTGTCGTAAAAGCGAACGGTTATGGTCACGGGTCTATAGAAGTGGCACGCCATGCACTGGAACACGGGGCGAGTGAGCTCGCTGTTGCCAGTGTGGAGGAAGGAATCGTTTTACGAAAAGCTGGGATTACAGCACCTATCCTTGTGCTTGGTTTTACATCCCTTAGTTGTGTAAAGAAGTCAGCAGCTTGGAATATAACATTATCAGCATTTCAGGTTGATTGGATGAAAGAAGCAAACGAGATATTGGAAAAAGAAGCGAGTGCTAACCGGCTGGCCATTCATATTAACGTGGATACCGGCATGGGACGATTAGGTGTACGCACAAAGGAAGAACTTTTAGAAGTAGTGAAAGCCTTAAAGGCAAGTAAATTCCTCAGATGGACAGGAATTTTCACACATTTTTCGACAGCTGATGAACCGGACACAACACTCACAAAGCTGCAGCACGAAAAATTCATCAGTTTTCTCAGCTTTTTAAAAAAACAGGGGATTGAGCTGCCCACCGTGCATATGTGCAACACGGCTGCAGCTATCGCTTTTCCGGAATTTAGCGCTGATATGATCCGTTTAGGTATCGGCTTATATGGTTTATATCCTTCAGCCTATATTAAACAACTAAATCTCGTTAAGCTTGAACCTGCGTTAAGTTTAAAGGCACGCATCGCTTATGTGAAAACCATGCGGACAGAACCCCGAACCGTTAGCTATGGTGCTACATACGTCGCAGAGCCTAATGAAGTAATTGCTACACTCCCGATTGGCTATGCTGACGGCTATTCTCGTGCCCTTTCCAATAGCGGGTTTGTTCTTCATCGCGGAAAACGAGTGCCAGTGGCAGGAAGAGTAACAATGGATATGATCATGGTCAGTTTAGGAGAAAACGGTGAAGGTAAACAAGGAGAAGAAGTCGTGATTTACGGTAAGCAAAAAGGAGCCGAGATTTCCGTTGATGAAGTGGCTGAAATGCTCAATACGATTAACTATGAAGTCGTGTCTACATTAAGCCGCCGCATCCCTCGTTTTTATATAAGAGATGGCGAGATTTTTAAAGTATCAACTCCAGTATTATACGTGTAGAACATCTTAAAATGCTGAATCAAAATCCCTCTACCAGAGGGATTTTGTTTTTTCTGAAACTAAAAAAATCCCTCCTATAAGAAGAGAGATTTTCAACATATTTATACCTCAATAACTGATTGTTCAGGAGTATTATGATCGTGTCGAGAACGAAAATGCTCTTCTAATTCTTCAAGTGTACGCCCTTTTGTTTCCGGCATGAATTTGTATACAAAACCGATTGCCAATACACCTAAAGCCACAAATATAAAGAATGTAAAAGACAAACCTACAGAGCTAAGCAAGATCGGGAAAGCAAAACCGATCACAAAGTTTAATATCCAAAGGAAAAAAACACTTATCCCAGAACCAAGTCCTCTTAACCTTTGAGGGAATATTTCCGCTATGACAAGCCAAGTCACAGGTCCTACACACCCTTGCATAAAGGCAAGAAATAAAACGGTCAAAGAAAGCACTACATAAGGAAGTGCCATAGATCCATCAAGCACAATTGAGAAAATCGCAATCAATAGGAGCGCTGTAGTCGTCCCTGCCAAACCAATCAATAATATTGGACGCCGTCTCACTTTTCCGACCAGCCAAATCCCAAATATAACTGCAATAACTGATATCAGCCCATTTCCAATATTAGCGATTAAAGCCGCTTTTGTACCAAAACCAGATTCTTTAAGGATTTGTGTGCCATAATACATAATCGAGTTCACACCTGTAATTTGATTCACGATGGCAACACCGATTCCAATCCATAAAAGACGGCGCAGCCATGGTGTAGAAAAGTCCTTGAGTGATGCCTTTTCTAGTGTTGTATCTTTTTCTACCGCTTCTTGAATTTCTCTACATTCAGCTTCTGCACGTTTATCTTCTCGAATTTGTTTAAGAACACGCAGCGCCTCACTGTTTTTGCCTTTGGAGATTAGCCATCGCGGGCTTTCTGGGACCTTAAGCATACTGGCAAATAACATGATAGCCGGAACAGCACAAATGACTAGCATGTATCTCCAAACATGTCCCGTATTTGCCATTGTTACACCGAGGATCGCATTAAAAACATATGCTAAAAATTGCCCGCCAACAATCATTAGTTCATTTTGGGTTACCATACGCCCTCTCTTTTCATGCGGTGCCATTTCTGCTAAAAAGGCCGGCACCATCGCCGAGGCTCCTCCAACAGCCAGCCCCAGTAAAAAACGAAAGGCCGCCATGATGAAAACATTAGGTGCTAACGCTGTTCCCAGTGATGCCAGGAAAAATAAAAAGGAAAGATTAAGGATCATTTTACGTCGGCCATATCGATCAGCCAATCTTCCGCATAACAACGCTCCAAATGCGGCACCTAATAAAAGAGTACTCGTAACAAGCCCTTCAGTAACCGGTGTTAAATCAAGCTGATCTGGCCTTGCCATAAAAGGTAAAGCTCCATTTATAACTCCGGTGTCATATCCAAAGAGAAGCCCTCCAAAAGTTGCTGAAATCATTATTAATTTCAACCTTCGATTTCGATGTTCATTCATATCCATTTCCCCTGCCTTTATTAAGAATACTTAATAAGCTCTTTCAGTGTGGATATTGAGTCAAAACTAAAGTCATCTCTATCTTAGATTTTCGCCTCTGGATTTGTAACCGTTTACATTTTTAGACAGTAGAATAAACCTAAGCTATTAGTTGTTATGTTGTAGTAATATTTTTGTCACATTATTGTCATTTCTCATATTATCATAATTCCAAAAGCATTTTCAATCAATATTATTTTCAGAATTATTTATTTCCGCTATGTGATGGTTATGTTTTGATCATCTTATTAGGATGTTAACTATTGGCAATTTGAGTGTTATAAGTTCCCTTGAAGTTTCCCATTCACAAAAAATGTCCATATCGTTATAATGATGATGTTTAATCGCGAAAAGAGAAAATGATAAAGAGGGAATCAATATGAAGAAGATTTTGATCAGTATGATCGCAATCGTTTTAAGTATTACTTTGGCAGCTTGCGGATCAAATCAAGCAGCCAAAAACCATTCAGATTCTAATGGAACGGAGCAAGTCTCTCAAGATACTCAATCTAATGAATATAATCAGACAGAACAAAAGGCTGGCACGCCTCATTCAAAAAATCAGAAGAAATTGGTCAATGTTACATTAGATAGAGCAATAGATGGAGATACGATTAAGGTTATTTACAACGGAAAGAAAGACACAGTTCGCTACTTGCTCGTTGATACACCTGAGACGAAGAAACCAAATTCTTGTGTTCAACCATACGGTGAGGATGCGTCGAAACGAAATAAAGAATTGGTCAACAGCGGTAAGCTACAGCTGGAATTTGATAAAGGCGATCGCAGAGATAAGTATGGAAGACTGTTAGCATACGTTTATGTTGACGGCAAATCTGTTCAAGAGACATTATTGAAAGAGGGATTGGCCAGAGTAGCATATGTATATGAGCCTAACACAAAATACATAGACCAATTCAGACTAGATGAGCAAGAAGCAAAATCAGATAAACTGTCAATTTGGAGTAAGAGCGGTTATGTGACGAACAGAGGATTTAATGGCTGTGTGAAATAGAAAAACACTGTTTGTTAAAAAAAGCAGCAAACCTAGCAGAATGCAGTTTCCAAAGAATGAGAAAGAGATGATGGCGTGTCTAGTTTCCATTCTGCTTATCAAGCTAAAATCATGCAACTAGCCTGTAAAATTCCCGCTGTATAGTAACAATAAAAAACACCCCTTCACGTCAATGTGAGGGGGTTATTTGTGTGTAAACATCCTTCCTATTTCATCATAAATCAAGAGATCCCTCTACCGTCGTTAGCGCAGTTTCATATATCTTACCCATTGGCATTCCTAAGCTTTCTCACTTCTTGAAGTGTTCGCTGACAGAATACGGTTCCGCTCGTTCGTTTTGTCTGCTGGACACTCCAATACCGTTTAAAGGTTGCGATACCTTATTCTCACCATCTTTTCAAAAGAAGGCAGCCATGTCATCAAAGGCCTTTGATGATGATTGATCATTAATTGTTTTTCGATTGATCTCCGGACAATAACATCATTAGTTTTTTCGAAAGCTCTTCAAA
>NZ_JAVAXX010000328.1:0-6379 GCF_042709275.1 Bacillus sp. LR_5
TGCTAATCATCACTTGTGACACAAACAATAGAAGTCATTCATACATATATAGAAGAGAAATATGTTGTGTTTAGGGGGGAATCGCAATGAACGGGAGCTCTCGAAGCTATCCTCGGCAAATGGGCTATTATTATCCTCAATATATGCAAGGATATTATCAGCAGGCTGCACCCGGTTATTTAGAGCAACAACTGCCTCAGCAGCATTATGGACAGCAGGATTATTATCAGCCTTATGCTCCGATCCAGCCTATGTCTATGCAGCCGCCTGTATTTTCTAACCCTTATCCTATCCCAAGGCCTAATCAACAGCAGCCTTCGCAATTTCAAAGCATTATGTCGCAGTTCAAAAAAGCCAATGGGCAATTTGATTTTAATAAAATGATGGATACGACAGGTCAAGTAATGAGTGCAATGAATCAGGTCGGATCTTTAATAAAGGGATTTACCAGCTTTTTTAAATGATAGAAGCATGAATGAATCGTTCATTCATGCTTATTTTTTGGAAAGAAAAGTGTCATTGTCTGCTCGTTCCAAGACGTTTCCATATCTTCTTGGCGAACTTCATAAGGCAGCTGAACCGTTCTTGTCATGCTTGTAAAGGTAGCCTCATTTTGGTGTTTCTGTTTTTCTTGGAGTGTTACATGGAGATACCTCGATTTAACATCAACGACGATCTCGCCATCTCGAAACGTCGCCGGAATGGTAATATCGATATACAGCCCAGTATCTCTTTCTCTGACATGTATGGTCGTCTGCACATCCTTTAAACTCGAGTTGATTAGGTTCTGAAATCCGTTTATAAGGTTGCCGAACGCTGAGGATTGAAAAAGAGTGTCGATTGCCTCCGTTATGATTTCTTCTTTCTTTTGCAGTTCGTTCTTTTTGTCATCATGGAATTCCAATATCGCCACCGCCTTTTTTAACCAGATTATGCGTCTATGCCAGATGTTGTTATAAATTGAAGCAAAATTGAAAGTGTGGTTAAATAGTGGTGAATGAAGGGATAACGGTTGAAGTGAATGAGAAGGGAGAAAATACATTGCTGAAAAAATTATTCGGAATGGGCAAAACTCAGGAAAAGGTGACAGAAGAGGTTATTTATTCTCCGGCAGACGGTACAGTAATGGACCTGTCAGATGTGCCGGACCCTGTTTTTTCACAGAAAATGATGGGAGAAGGAATAGCAGTGGAACCTTCTAGCGGTGAAATCGTTTCTCCCGCTGAAGGTGAAGTCATTCAGATTTTCCACACCAAACACGCCGTTGGCATTCGGACTCGCTCGGGAATTGAGCTGTTAATTCATGTCGGGCTGGAGACAGTCAATATGAACGGAGAAGGATTTACTGCCCACATTAAAGAAGGGGATAAAGTGAAGGTCGGTGACCCGCTGATTACATGTGATTTGGAATTAATAAAAGAAAAAGCGAGCAGCACAGTCATCCCAATCGTTATAATGAATGGTGAGGCTGTAGGATCAATGGTACCGGCAGGCGAAAAGGCTGCTCGTAAAGGCGAATCAAAGCTCCTTACAATAAAAGCGAAATAAGCAGGGCGTATGCCTTGCTTTTTTTATTCAACTGTATAAAATTTGCACCTAGCCATGCAAACAAATATTCGGTAAACTGTACTTGACAAAGAGGTGTAAAGAATGAAAAAGAAATCACTGACTGAACTCATTTCTGATTTAAAAGGAAATGAAAACGTTGTGAATTGGCATGAAATTGAGCCTCGGGAAGCAAAAACAAGGCCTGTGCCCGAAAGTATAGACGAGAGAATCAAAGCGGCCCTTTCGAAAAGGGGCATTGATGAACTATATACTCACCAATATTCCGCTTTTCAATATGTGCAAAGAGGAGAGAGCATCGTTACCGTAACGCCAACAGCATCAGGAAAAACGTTATGCTACAACCTCCCAGTCCTGCAGTCCATCGCCCAAGATGAAACAAACCGGGCGTTATATTTATTTCCGACTAAAGCGCTGGCACAAGACCAAAAGAGCGAGCTAAATGAAATTATTGATGAAATGGGCATTGATATTAAAAGCTTTACATATGACGGGGATACGTCTCCGGCAATCAGACAAAAGGTGAGAAAAGCAGGTCATATTGTCATTACAAACCCTGATATGCTGCATTCTGCCATTCTACCGCATCATACGAAATGGGTCAGTTTGTTTGAAAACCTTAAGTATATCGTCATCGATGAGCTTCATACGTATCGAGGTGTGTTCGGCAGCCATGTGGCAAATGTGATCCGGCGGCTAAAGCGGATCTGCCGGTTTTATGGAAGTGATCCGGTTTTTATTTGTACTTCCGCAACAATTGCCAACCCAAAGGAATTGGGAGAGCAGCTGACAGGCAAACCGATGCGGCTGGTCGATGACAACGGCGCACCGAGCGGACGCAAGCATTTTGTGTTTTACAATCCGCCAATTGTGAACAAACCGCTGAATATTAGAAGGAGCGCAACCGCAGAAGTGAATGAACTGGCGAAAGAGTTCCTTAAAAACAAAGTGCAGACCATTGTTTTTGCCAGAAGCAGAGTTCGGGTGGAAATTATTTTAAGCCATATTCAGGAGCTTGTGAAAAAAGAGATTGGAACAAAATCAATCAGAGGCTATCGGGGAGGCTATCTGCCGAAAGAGCGAAGAGAAATCGAAAAAGGCCTGAGAGAAGGCGACATTTTAGGAGTGGTCAGTACGAATGCCTTAGAGCTTGGTGTTGATATCGGCCAGCTGCAAGTGTGTGTAATGACGGGGTATCCCGGAAGTGTTGCAAGTGCTTGGCAGCAGGCGGGACGAGCCGGCAGAAGACACGGTGAATCTTTGATTATCATGGTAGCCAATTCAACACCGATTGACCAATATATTGTGCGGCATCCTGAATATTTCTTTAATCGTTCGCCTGAATCTGCAAGAATCAATCCGGAGAATTTGATTATTTTAGTAGACCACTTAAAGTGTGCGGCTTATGAGCTTCCTTTTAGAGCTGATGAAGAATTTGGACCCATGGAAGTCAGTGATATTCTTGAGTATCTTGAGGAAGAGGCTGTTCTTCACCGCAACGGCGAACGGTACCATTGGGCAAGTGAGTCGTTCCCTGCTTCAAACATCAGTTTGCGTTCCGCCTCCCAGGAAAATGTCGTTATAGTTGATCAGTCGGATATTGCAAATGTAAGGATTATCGGTGAAATGGACCGTTTTAGTGCGATGACGCTTTTGCATGATGAAGCGATATATTTGCATGAAGGCGTTCAGTATCAAGTTGAGAAGCTCGATTGGGACCATAAAAAGGCGTATGTCAGAAAAGTCGATGTCGAATATTATACGGATGCAAACCTGGCAGTTCAGCTGAAGGTATTAGAAATCGATAAAACGAAAGAAAAAAGCCGTACGTCATTGCACTACGGAGACGTCACTGTCAATGCCCTGCCGACCATTTTTAAAAAAATAAAAATGACCACTTTTGAAAATATTGGGTCTGGACCTATTCATTTGCCGGAAGAAGAACTGCATACAAGTGCAGCTTGGCTCGAAATCAAAACAGCGGATGAAGACATCGAGGAAAAGACACTGGAACAGCTGCTTCTTGGCATCTCGAATGTGCTCCAGCATATTGTCCCTGTGTATATCATGTGTGATCGAAATGATGTTCATGTTGTTTCTCAAATTAAAGCAGCCCATACCGGATTGCCAACCATATTTTTATATGATCATTATCCGGGCGGTATCGGTTTGGCGGAGGAAGTCTTTAAACGTTTTTCAGACATTAATGAAGCGGCGAAACAACTGATTACACATTGTCCTTGTCATGACGGCTGTCCGTCTTGTATAGGTACGGAAATAGAAGGGATAAAAGCAAAGGAAAGAATTTTGCAGCTGTTGGATCAAATGTCGTAAGGAGGGAGGCTGGATATGTCATTAAAAGGGAAACTCCAACGGATGAAAAAGCACATGGCGCTCGACGAAGGAGAACAAAAAATAGAAGCAGGCAAACAAGAAAACCACTTTGATGACATCCCGTTTTTAGAAGAGTGGGAGGCTTTTGGCATGAAGCCTTTCATCTTCGAAGATGAATATTGCCTCATCAGAGAAGTAGAATATCCGCTTTCTCACCGCCATGGGTTATACAGCTTTTCTGAGCTTGAGGAAGTGATCACACTGTGGAATCAAAGCGGCCTGTCGCATACATTGTCAGCAAAAGGGTATAACAAAAACAACCTCTTTTTCTTTGATACAGAAACAACCGGTCTTGGGGGTGGAGCTGGGAATACCATTTTTTTGCTTGGGCATGCGAGAGTTTATGAAGACCGAGTGACAGTCAAACAGCATCTTTTGCCCAAACCGGGGAACGAAGTCGCCTTGTACCAAAGCTTTTTAAGCGAGGTTGACATTACATCACTTGTGACCTACAACGGCAAAGCCTTTGATTGGCCGCAGGTGAAAACAAGACACACCTTGATCCGTGACAGACTTCCGAAGCTTCCGGAATTTGGCCACTTTGATCTTTTGCATGGAGCTAGACGCCTCTGGAAACACAAAATGGACCGCGTATCTCTTGGCACGGTTGAAAAAGAGGAGCTCGGCATCCGCAGACTAGAAGACACACCGGGCTACTTGGCGCCAATGCTTTACTTTCATTTTATCAAGGCGCAAGAGCCGGATCTTTTAAAAGGTGTCCTGCATCATAATGAAATGGATGTGTTATCACTCATTTCATTGTACATCCATATGTCTAAAAAAATCCTTTCAGAATCACATGCGCCAAAAGAACACAGTGAAGCCTATGCTATGGCGAAATGGTTTATGGCTCATAAGGAAACGGACCAAGCGATCAAGCAGTTGGAAAGGCTTATAGAAAAATCGTTTGAGGATCAGGACAGTGCACGGCTGGATTTATCGCTCCTGTACAAAAAACAAAACCGCTTGGAAGAAGCAGTGCCGCTTTGGGAAAAGCTGTCCCGCTCGCAAAACCAGAAGTGCAGATACGCTGCTGTAATAGAGCTCGCGAAATATTTTGAGCATAAGAAAAAAGAATTCGGAAAAGCATTGCAAGTAGCAGAGCAATTGCTTAGCGATACGGCATGCTTATCAGAGAAAGAAACTGAAAAACTGCATGTGAGAATTGCCCGGCTGAAGAGGAAATATTCCTCTTAAATATTCCCCGGGAAAGCGCAAAAGACGACTTGTTTCGCCATGAATTTTTTTTGCTGAATTCACATTGATTTTGTTGTAGAATAGCGGCGAATCCTGTAAAATGACGTTAGTTATTTTTAAAGGGAGAGTTGGTATGTATAAGGGTGTTTTTTACTTGTTCTTTGTTGTGGTATTTTTGATTGCTTTTGTGTTTTCAAACTTTAAAGACAGCTTAATTGCACACTTTTAAAATAGGTCTTTGCATCAGAACATGTACCCCTTATTTTTCATAGCTTAGTATTGTAATAAAGTTTATGGAAAGGGGATTTTATCATGCATCACTGCAGACCGCATATGATGGCGCCAATTGTCCATCCTACTCATTGCTGTGAACACCATACGTTTTCGAAGACTATCGTGCCGCACATTCACCCACAGCATACAACAAACGTAAACCACCAGCATTTTCAGCACGTTCACTACTTTCCACACACTTTCTCAAATGTTGACCCGGCTACGCATCAGCATTTTCAAGCAGGAAAACCTTGCTGCGACTACTAGTATGGAAAACGTGCAGCTTGATGGTGTAAACAATGCAGCACAACGAATGGGGCCCACGGGAGCCCCATTTTTTAAAGCAGGTGAAATGATGAAAGTATTGGCAATAACGGGCTATAAACCGTTTGAACTGGGGATATTTAAGCAGGATGACAAGGCGCTGTATTACATAAAAAAAGCCATTAAGAACCGGCTGATTGCTTTTTTGGATGAAGGATTAGAATGGATTTTAATTTCGGGCCAGCTTGGAGTTGAGCTGTGGGCGGCAGAAGTTGCATATGATTTGCAGGAGGAATACCCTGACTTAAAGGTAGCTGTCATCACACCATTTTACGAGCAGGAAAAGAACTGGAAAGAACCGAATAAGGAACAGTATGAAGCAGTTCTGGCTCAGGCAGACTATGAAGCAAGCCTGACTCACCGTCCTTATGAAAGCCCGCTTCAATTCAAACAAAAAAATCAGTTCTTCATTGATAAGTCCGACGGGCTTCTGCTTTTATATGACCCGGAAAAGGAAGGCTCCCCTAAGTATATGCTTGGGACAGCGGAAAAAAGGCACGAACAGGATAGCTATCCCATCTACTTTATTACAATGGATGACTTGAGAGTGACAGTGGAGGAAGACAGCTACTAACAATGAGAGAGAAATTTGACAACCGTACAGATTTCTGAAAAAATATATGTG
>NZ_JAVAXX010000329.1:0-6375 GCF_042709275.1 Bacillus sp. LR_5
CGCGAATCAGGACCTGTGACACAAACAATAGTTTTCGTTCATACATATATAGAAGAGAAACATGTAGAGTTTAGGGGGAATCGCAATGAACAGGAGTTCTCAGAGCTATCCTCGGCAAATGGGCTATTATTATCCACAGCAAATGCAGGGATATTATCAGCAGGTTTCACCTGGGCAATACTTCCCGCAGCAGCATTATGGGCAGCAGGAATATTATCAGCCGTATGTTCCGAACCAGTCTATGCCTATGCAGCCGCCTGTATTTTCCAACCCTTATCCAATCCCAAGGCCTAATCAACAGCAGCCCTCACAATTCCAAAATATTATGTCGCAGTTCAAAAAAGCCAACGGGCAGTTTGATTTTAATAAAATGATGGATACGACAGGTCAAGTGATGAGTGCAATGAATCAGGTCGGATCTTTAATAAAGGGATTTACCAGCTTTTTTAAATGATAGAAGCATGAATGAGTCGTTCATTCATGCTTATTTTTTGGAAAGAAAAGTGTCATTGTCTGCTCGTTCCAAGATGTTTCCATATCTTCTTGGAGTACTTCATAAGGCAGCTGAACCGTTCTCGTTATGCTTGTAAAAGTGGCCTCATTTTGTTGTTTCTGTTTCTCTTGGAGTGTTACATGCAGATACCTCGATTTAATATCAACGACGATCTCGCCATCACGAAACGTCGCTGGAATTGTAATATCGACATACAGCCCAGTATCTCTTTCTCTGACATGTATGGTCGTCTGTACATCCTTTACACTCGAGTTGATCAGGTTTTGAAATCCGTTTAATAGGTTGCCGAATGCTGAGGATTGAAACAGATGATCCATTGCCTCCGTGATGATTTCTTCTTTCTTTTGCAGTTCCTTCTTTTTGTCATCATTGAATTCCAAATCTGCCACCGCCTTTTTTATCCAGATTATGCGCCTATGCCAGATGTTGTTATAAATTGAAGCAAAATTGAAAGTGTGGTTAAATAGTGGTGAATGAAGGGATAACGGTTGAAGCGAATGAGAAGGGAGAAAACACATTGCTGAAAAAATTATTCGGAATGGGCAAAACTCAGGAAAAAGTGACAGAAGAGGTTATTTATTCTCCGGCAGACGGTACGGTAATGGACCTGACAGATGTGCCGGACCCTGTTTTTTCACAGAAAATGATGGGGGAAGGAATAGCGGTGGAACCGTCTAACGGTGAAATCGTTTCACCTGTTGAAGGTGAAGTGATTCAGATTTTCCACACCAAACACGCCGTTGGCATTCGGACTCGCTCAGGAATTGAACTGTTAATTCATGTCGGGCTGGAAACGGTCA
The DNA here is from genome assembly GCF_042709275.1 of Bacillus sp. LR_5. Lineage (NCBI taxonomy): Bacteria > Bacillati > Bacillota > Bacilli > Caryophanales > Bacillaceae > Bacillus > Bacillus sp. LR_5. Next base: position 1,315 of record NZ_JAVAXX010000329.1, read on the forward strand.
ATATGAACGGAGAAGGGTTTACTGCCCACATCAAAGAAGGAGACAAAGTGAAGGTCGGTGACCCGCTGATTACGTGTGATTTGGAATTAATCAAAGAAAAAGCGAGCAGTACCGTCATCCCCATCGTTATTATGAATGGTGAGGCTGTAGGATCAATTGTGCCGGCAGGGGAAAAGGCTGCTAACAAAGGTAAAACAAAGCTCCTTACAATAAAAGCGAAATAAGCAGGGCGTATGCCTTGCTTTTTTTGTTCGATTGTATAAAATTTGCACCTAGCCATGCAAACAAATATTCGGTAAACTGTACTTGACAAAGAGGTGTAAAGAATGAAAAAGAAATCACTGACTGAGCTCATTTCTGAGTTAAAAGGAAATGAAAACGTTGTGAATTGGCATGAAATTGAGCCTCGTGAAGCAAGAACAAGGCCGATGCCTGAAAGTATAGATGAAAGAATAAAAGCAGCCCTTTCGAAAAGGGGCATTGATGAACTATATACCCACCAATTTTCCGCTTTTCAATATGTGCAAAAAGGAGAAAGCATCGTTACCGTAACGCCAACCGCATCAGGAAAAACGTTATGCTATAATCTCCCAGTCCTGCAGTCCATCGCCCAAGACGAAACAAACCGGGCGCTATATTTATTTCCGACTAAAGCGCTGGCACAAGACCAAAAGAGCGAGCTAAATGAAATCATTGATGAAATGGGCATTGATATTAAAAGCTTTACATATGACGGGGATACGTCTCCGGCAATCAGACAAAAGGTGAGAAAAGCAGGTCATATTGTCATTACAAACCCCGATATGCTGCATTCTGCCATTCTTCCGCATCATACGAAATGGGTCAGTTTGTTTGAAAACCTTAAGTATATCGTCATTGATGAGCTTCATACGTATCGCGGCGTTTTCGGGAGCCATGTGGCGAATGTGATCCGGCGGCTGAAGCGGATCTGCCGGTTTTATGGAAGTGATCCGGTTTTTATTTGTACTTCCGCAACAATTGCCAACCCGAAGGAATTGGGAGAGCAGCTGACGGGCAAACCGATGCGGCTGGTCGATGACAACGGTGCCCCGAGCGGACGGAAGCACTTCGTGTTTTATAATCCGCCAATTGTGAACAAACCGTTGAATATTAGAAAGAGCGCAACAGCAGAAGTGAATGAACTGGCGAAAGAGTTCCTGAAAAACAAAGTGCAGACCATTGTTTTTGCCAGAAGCAGAGTCCGGGTGGAGATTATTTTAAGCCATATTCAAGAGCTTGTGAAAAAAGAGATTGGGACAAAGTCAATCAGAGGCTATCGGGGAGGCTATCTTCCGAAAGAGCGAAGAGAAATCGAAAGAGGTCTGAGAGAAGGCGAAATTTTAGGAGTGGTCAGTACGAATGCCTTAGAGCTTGGTGTTGATATCGGCCAGCTGCAAGTGTGTGTGATGACGGGGTATCCTGGAAGTGTGGCAAGTGCATGGCAGCAGGCGGGGCGAGCCGGCAGAAGACACGGTGAGTCTTTGATTATTATGGTCGCCAATTCAACGCCGATCGATCAATATATTGTGCGGCATCCCGAATATTTCTTTAACCGTTCGCCGGAATCTGCAAGAATCAATCCGGAGAATTTGATTATTTTAGTAGACCACTTAAAGTGTGCGGCTTATGAGCTTCCTTTTAGAGCTGATGAAGAGTTTGGGCCGATGGATGTAAGTGATATTCTTGAGTACCTTCAGGAAGAGGCCGTTCTTCACCGGAATGGCGAACGGTATCATTGGGCAAGTGAATCATTTCCTGCATCAAATATCAGTTTGCGTTCCGCATCACAGGAAAATGTCGTTATTGTTGATCAATCGGACATTGCAAATGTAAGGATTATCGGAGAAATGGATCGTTTTAGCGCGATGACGCTTTTGCATGATGAAGCGATTTATTTGCATGAAGGGGTTCAATATCAAGTAGAGAAGCTCGATTGGGACCATAAAAAGGCTTATGTCAGAAAAGTCGATGTCGAATATTACACGGATGCCAACCTGGCAGTTCAGCTAAAAGTATTAGAAATTGATAAAACGAAGGAAAAATGCCGTACGTCATTGCACTATGGTGACGTCACTGTCAATGCCCTGCCGACCATTTTTAAAAAAATTAAAATGACCACTTTTGAAAATATCGGGTCTGGTCCTATTCATTTGCCGGAAGAAGAACTGCATACAAGTGCAGCTTGGCTCGAAATCAAAACAGCAGATGAAGACATCGGGGAAAAGACGTTGGAACAGCTGCTTCTTGGCATCTCAAATGTGCTGCAGCATATTGTCCCTGTGTATATTATGTGTGACCGAAACGATGTTCATGTCATTTCTCAAATCAAAGCAGCCCATACCGGATTGCCGACGATCTTTTTGTACGATCATTATCCGGGCGGCATCGGTTTGGCTGAGGAAGTCTTCAAACGTTTTTCAGACATTAATGAAGCGGCAAAACAGCTCATTAAACAATGTCCTTGTCATGACGGCTGTCCGTCTTGTATAGGTACCGAAATAGAAGGGATAAAAGCAAAGGAAAGAATTTTGCAGCTGTTGGATCAAATGGCGTAAGGAGGGAGGTCAGATATGTCATTAAAAGGGAAACTCCAGCGAATGAAAAAGCATATGGTGCTCGACGAGGGAGAACATAAAATAGAAGCAGGCCAACGAGAAAACAATTTTGCTGAAATCCCGTTTTTAGAAGAGTGGGAGGCTTTTGGCATGAAGCCTTTTTTCTTCGAAGATGAATACTGCCTTATTAGAGAAGTAGAATATCCGCTTTCTCACCGCCATGGGTTATACCGTTTTTCTGAGCTTGATGAAGTGATTACACTGTGGAATCAAAGCAGCCTGTCGCATACTTTGTCAGCAAAAGGGTATAACAAAAACAGTCTCTTTTTCTTTGATACAGAAACAACTGGTCTTGGAGGCGGAGCCGGAAATACCATTTTTTTGCTTGGCCATGCGAGAGTATATGAAGACCGAGTGACAGTCAAACAGCATCTTTTGCCCAAACCGGGGAATGAAGTCGCCTTGTATCAAAGCTTTTTAAGTGAGGTTGACATTACATCACTTGTAACCTACAACGGAAAAGCCTTTGATTGGCCGCAGGTGAAAACAAGGCACACATTGATCCGTGACAGACTTCCGAAGCTCCCGGAGTTCGGTCACTTTGACCTTCTGCATGGAGCAAGACGCCTGTGGAAACACAAAATGGACCGCGTATCACTTGGCACGGTTGAAAAAGAGGAGCTCGGCATTCACAGACAAGAAGACACACCGGGCTACTTGGCGCCAATGCTTTACTTTCATTTTATCAAGGCGCAAGAGCCTGATCTTTTAAAAGGTGTCCTGCATCATAATGAAATGGATGTGCTATCGCTCATTTCATTGTACATTCATATGTCTAAAAAAATTCTGTCAGCATCTTATGCGCCAAAAGAGCACATTGAGCACAGTGAAGCTTATGCCATGGCGAAATGGTTTATGGCCCATAAAGAAACGGATCAAGCGGTCAAACAGCTGGAAAGGCTTAAAGAAAAGTCGTTTGAGGATCAGGACAGAGCACGGCTGGATTTATCGCTCCTGTACAAAAAACAAAACCGGTTGGAAGAAGCAGTGCCGCTTTGGGAAAAGCTGTCCCGCTCCCAAAATCAGAAGTGCAGATACACTGCTGTGATAGAGCTCGCGAAATATTTTGAGCATAAGAAAAAAGAGTTTGGCAAAGCATTGTATATAGCAGAACAATTACTTAGTGATGCGGCATTCTTATCAGAAAAAGAATCAGAAAAACTGCAAGTAAGAATTGCCCGGCTGAAGAGGAAATATTCCTCTTGAATATTCCCCGGGAAAGCGCAAAAGACGACTTGTTTCGCCATGAATTTTTTTGCTGAATTCACATTGATTTTGTTGTAGAATAGCGGCGAATCCTGTAAAATGACGGTAGTTATTTTTAAAGGGAGAGTTGGTATGTATAAGGGTGTTTTTTACTTGTTCTTTGTTGTGGTATTTTTGATTGCTTTTGTGTTTTCAAACTTTAAAGACAGTTTAATTGTACACTTTTAAAATAGGTCTTTGCATTAGAACATGTACCCCTTATTTTTCATAACTTAGTATTGTAATAAAGTTTATGGAAAGGGGATTTAAACATGCATCACTGCAGACCGCACATGATGGCGCCGATTGTCCATCCTACTCATTGCTGTGAACACCATACGTTTTCAAATACTATCGTGCCGCATATTCACCCACAGCACACAACAAACGTAAATCACCAGCATTTTCAGCACGTTCACTACTTTCCACATACTTTCTCAAATGTTGATCCGGCAACGCATCAGCATTTTCAAGCAGGAAAACCTTGCTGCGACTAGTATGGAAACGTGCAGCTTGATGGTGTAAACAAACAGCACATCAAAATGGGGCCCAATGGGAGCCCCATTTTTTAAAGCAGGTGAAGTAATGAAAGTATTGGCAGTAACAGGATACAAGCCATTTGAACTCGGGATTTTTAAACAGGATGATAAGGCACTGTATTACATAAAAAAAGCGATCAAAAACCGGTTGATCGGACTTTTAGATGAGGGCTTAGAATGGATTTTAATATCGGGCCAGCTTGGAGCGGAACTGTGGGCGGCTGAAGCTGCATATGATCTGCAGGAGGAATACCCTGATTTAAAGGTAGCTGTGATTACTCCTTTTTACGATCAGGAAAAGAACTGGAAAGAGCCTAATAAAGAGCTTTATGAAGCTGTTCTGGCACAGGCTGACTATGAAGAAAGCCTGACTCACAGGCCGTATGAAAGCCCGCTACAATTTAAACAAAAAAATCAGTTCTTCATAGAAAAATCAGACGCGCTGATGCTTTTATATGATCCTGAAAAGGAAGGTTCTCCAAGGTACATGCTTGAGACGGCTGAAAAGAGACGCGAACAGGATGGCTACCCCATTTACTTTATCACAATGGATGACTTGAGAGTGACAGTAGAGGAAGACAGCTACTCATAGCAATAAGAGAAATTTGACAACCGTACAGATTTCTGAAAAAATATATGTA
>NZ_JAVAXX010000033.1:0-38545 GCF_042709275.1 Bacillus sp. LR_5
TTGTTCATCTTAAGAATCGAAGAATTAGAAAGGCGGTTTCAAAGCAATGAATACAGAAATGATCTACGATGCAAAATGGCCTGAAGAATTTGCTGAAAGACTGAAAAACGATGGCCCTTGGGCAAACTGGGAACTGTACAAGCTCTCTGCAGAAATCCAGAAAACATTAGCAATTCCAGATTTTGAAGGCTTACGGGCTCCTTTATATCTGCCTTCCTTTACGCCGCTCCCCCACCAGCTTGAAGTGGCGCAAAAAGTGGTTGAAAAAATGAACGGGAAAGCGATTTTAGCAGATGAGGTTGGTCTCGGGAAAACGGTGGAAGCCGGTTTAATTTTAAAAGAATATATGATTCGCGGATTAGCAAAAAAAATTTTGATCCTTGTGCCCGCTTCCCTTGTGTCACAGTGGGTCAAAGAGCTTCAGGAAAAATTTTTGATTCCGGCTGTTGAACAAAAGAAAAGCTATGTGTGGGAGCAATGCGATATTGTCGTCTCATCAATAGACACCGCGAAGCGCTCGCCCCATCGAGAAATCGTTCTGTCTATCCCATATGATCTTGTCATTATTGATGAGGCACACAAACTGAAAAATAGCAAAACGAAGAACTATGAATTTGTCCGGAATCTCGTAAAAAAATATTGCCTGCTTCTTACCGCGACGCCAATCCAGAACCGTATCGAAGAGATTTTCAATTTGGTGTCCTTATTAAAACCCGGCCATTTAGGCAGTCAGAATCACTTTCAGGAGGAGTTCGCCAAGAAGAAATCCAGTTTAGAAGCGCATGAACATTTAAAAGATCTTGTGAATAAAGTCATGATCCGTAACAGGCGGCATGATACAGGGCTGAATTGGAAACAGCGCCATGTTGAAACAGTGCCGATTCAATTTTCTCCATCAGAGCAGGCGCTTTATGATGAAATTTCTCGCTTGAAGGACAGTATCAATAAACCAGCCAGCATGTTCTCGATTATGACCTTGCAAAGAGAATGCTGTTCGAGCAGAGAAGCGGTATATATGACGCTGAAAAAGATGCTTGATCAAAAAGAGAAACAAGCACCTGCCATTGATGAGGATACGATTTCAGTTTTAATAGATCGCATCAATCAAGTGACACAAAACTCTAAAGCGCTTCAAGTCGTTGATTTAATCAAAAAGATTGACGATAAGGTCATCATTTTTACAGAATACCGGGCAACCCAGATTTATTTGCAGTGGTTTCTTCAGCAAAACGGCATCAGTTCTGTGCCGTTTAGAGGCGGATTTAAACGTGGAAAAAAAGACTGGATGAAGGATCTTTTCCGCGGAAAAATCCAAGTCCTTATTGCAACTGAAGCAGGCGGTGAGGGAATTAACCTGCAATTTTGCAATCACATGATCAACTATGACCTGCCATGGAATCCGATGCGACTTGAGCAAAGAATCGGAAGAATTCACAGACTCGGGCAGGAGCGTGACGTGCATATTTATAACATGGCGACAAAACATACGGTGGAAGAGCATATTCTAAAGCTTTTATATGAAAAAATTCATTTGTTTGAAAAAGTGGTCGGTGAACTTGATGATATTTTAACGAAAATTCAAGTGAACAATTTTGAAGAGCATCTGCATGACATTTTGTATCACTCAGCAACAGAAGAAGAAATGAAAATAAAAATGGATAACTTAACCTCATTTTTGTCTTATAAAAAACAGCAGCCTGCTGAAAAAAGAGGATCTTAGCCTGTAAGGAGGTTTTATTAGTGAGACAGCAAGAGGTTCACGATTTTCTGCTGCGTTTTTTTCAAGCAAACAGCTGCCAAATCATCGATCAAGGCTTAGGCTATATGACAGTGCAGCTTACAGTTGAAATGGACAAACAAATCATGAACCGCCCTTTCTACTGGCATTGGCGCGAGAAGACAGGCGGTGATCCGAATCCAATGAAAATCACTTTTATTACAGATAAAGAAAATGCGCCAAAAGACCTAGATGGTGAATTTATATATTTTGGGGCCCCGCGTCTTTTTCAAATATTTAAAGCTGTTAAACAAAATGGGAGATTTACCAGAATGTATGAGAAAATTGAATCAGCCGGAGCTAAAGTCCCACTTCAGCCTTGGCTTGGTATAAATGTCACGATTTCATACCAGTCCGACATGAAAAAGGATAAGTTATTGTCACTAGGTCTTCACCTAGTCTCTGGAACGATAATTGAAGATTTTCAAAGCAAGCTGACCCAGTTTTCACTGACGTCTCAAATATGTGACTATTGCTTCACCATTTCACCTATGATCAAACCAGAAAGCGGACTTAAGCGTATGGAAAACTATATTTCCAAATCCGCTATGCAGGAGCCATCCGACTGGGCGGAACAGGCGGTTAACAGGTGGAAGAATGATATGACATTGCTTGATAAGTTTTACGAGCATATAGAAGAAAAACCAGAAGAATACCATCTAGAAAAACAGGCGCTGAAAACCTTGTATCAACCAAAGATATCAGTTGAAATTGAAAATGGCGGATTGTTTTATCTGCAAAATAATATTTCAAGCTAACTTTTTTACCATTCGACATCATTCTCGTTTTTTTTGAGAAAATACGATTATAATAAAGGTATATTGGAAAAAAATTCTGGCAATTTCAATGGCAAATGACTTCCAGAGACCAATGAAGGCATACAATGAGTCATGGCCGGACTGGCTGAAATACATAAACAAGTATTTTAGGAGGAGAAACTGCATGAAAAATGCAAAACAAGAGCACTTCGAATTAGATCAAGAATGGGTTGAATTAATGATGAAAGCCAAAGAGGCAAATATCAGCCCGGAAGAAATACGAAAATATTTACTTTTAAACAAAAAGTCTGCTCATCCTGGTCCGGCAGCCAGAAGTCATACCGTAAATCCTTTCTGAATGTGCTATAATATCACAAGGAAGGTGATGACATTGATTGGCCAGCGTATTAAACAATACCGTAAAGAAAAAGGCTACTCACTATCAGAACTAGCTGAAAAAGCTGGGGTAGCGAAGTCTTATTTAAGCTCAATAGAACGAAATCTACAAACGAACCCCTCCATTCAATTTCTCGAAAAAGTCTCCGCTGTTCTGGACGTCTCGGTTCATACTTTGCTCGATGAGAAACATGAAACCGAATACGATGGTCAATTAGATAGTGAATGGGAGAAATTGGTTCGCGATGCGATGACATCCGGGGTATCGAAAAAACAATTTCGTGAATTTTTAGATTATCAAAAATGGAGAAAATCCCAAAAAGAGGAGTAGTGCCTGAGCAGAGGCACTAACTCCTCTTTTGTCAATAAACATAAAAACGGCCCAGTATATCGTATACTGGGCCGTCTCTTTTTATTGCTGCTATTAATTCTTATCCTCACTATGCGCTTTTTCATTTTCTTTCACGTAACCGTCTTTATCAGTATGTTCCTTTTTGATTGTCAAACCATTCCATTGTGTCGCTTCAAACGAGAACTGAAGCTGAATGGAGTTGCCTTGGTATTTATTTTGGACCATTAGCCCGTTTTCATCTTTTGTTTTGTCGTCTTTGAATTGGATTTCCATTTGAACTTGGTCGAAATCAGTCGGTGTTTTTGGAATACCATCATATTCAGGAGCGGTTTTACCATCAATTGTTGCTACATTGACTTTACCGCTTGCATTTAAGAATTTAGGGTCAATTTGTTTTTTGATTTTTTCAGCGGCCGCTGCATCATTCTTAGCGGACATCAAATACAAGTCCTTGAGATTGGCATCATCTAAAATAATATTTTTCGGATATCCATTGCCGCCCTCTTTTCCAACTGTCAATAAGGTCACTTCAAACTGGCTCAGAAAATCTTCTGCAGATGTATTGCTGCCTCCGTTTGCTTTAAATTCACCGTAATTCAGCGCCATTAATACCTCTTTGATTGCAAGTGAGCCGTTATTTTCAAATTGGAAATCTTTCGTCAATTTGTCTCCCGGCTTTAGATTTGACAGATTAACACTCGCTGAATTTTCTTTAGCAGATAAATCAAGCGTACCTGACGCAAAAGTAGCATCCGTTGATTTAATGTCGTTAAATGCTGCCCATGTTCCTCCGCCAACTAAAGCTAATCCTAGTGCCGCAGAAGCAACTCCTAAACTTAATTTCTTTTTCATACCCATGGCAAACTCCCCTTTTATTGAATGATATTATATCGAAACCTGTTGCCAGGTTTACAACTGATGTTAAGTGGACATGGTGCTGTCCTTTGTATCTGTTTCCAAGGCTTTAGTCTTTCTTTCAATTTCTCTAATGGCACTGCTGATCGTCACAAAAGCGTACACCAGCAGCATCACGCCGGGAACAATCAGTAAAACAGCAGTTCCGATCGGCTGACTGGCAAAATGAAGCATATAGCCGGCGTATGGAAGCTGAAAACCTGTATATTGCGCGTGGACATTTTCGTCCGATACAAGCGCTGAATCAGCTGCTGCGTTATTGTCCCCTTTTGTTTTAAATAACAAATGGTCTCCTTGCTTCGTTTTGTCAACAATCCTGTGGGTGACCGCCGTATTTGCATCCTGCATAAATGTAATGACGTCCCCCTTTTGGAGCTCCTTCACATCAGTGATTTCTTTGACCAATATTAATGAACCTGTGTTGAACTCCGGCTCCATTGAACCTGAAAGAACTGATTTCAGCGTGTATCCAAACACTGCCGGCTCTCCCCCGGATGAACGTGTTGAAATCACGACAAGTGTCAGCACAATAATGAGAGTAAAGATGATCACGTAGAGAATATTACTCATCAGCTTCATTGCTTTTTTCATCCTCTTCCCCGCTTTCCTTTTGAACTGATTGAGTTTCTTTTTCTTCTGTTACAGTTTCTTGAGATGTATCTTCTTTATTTGATTTTTCTTGTATATCCTTTTGTGATGTTTCATTCTCCTTTTTGACGGCCGGCTTCGTTTCTTTTTTAGGCACTGTCGGTTTTTCATCGCACTTTGCAAGCGTCATAGGCTCCGACCACTCAAAAGTACTGCCGTCTGCCGGGTACCCGGCCGGTTTATATACTTTAAATGCATAAATGCCGGGTTTCATTTTTTTCTTCGTCTCAATTTTATAAAGTGAATCGCCGATTTGTTTGGAAACGAACCCTTTTTCGATCACGTTCCCATCCTTTAACGGTTTGCGGGCATTTTCCAGCTTATGAAGCTCCCACTTCCACTTTGATTTCCTAAGTCCCTCGCCTGTATTTTCGAGCTCAGCAAACAGAGAAATAGGTGAGCATACAGTGCCTTTCGTATCCGTTTGATTAGACAAGTGCAAATCACTTTGATCCCAGCGTTTATCATAATCGCAGTTTTTATCTGTATGCTGAAAGTCTGTACACGTTTGAAGCGGGACATCAAATGTTTCAATATCATGAAAAGCAGCGCTTGTATCACCGGAAAATTGTAAGCATATCGCGGCAGTCAGACTGAAAATGACTGAAAGCTGAAAAATAAGCAAAACTTTCAGTTTCGTCTTCGTCTTTTGCTGATTGCGAAACAATCGAAACATATCTTACCTCCTGTAAAACACTGTCACTTGATATAACAATCGTTCTCTTTAAAGAACTGCACAAATAGAGTATAATCAACGTTTAATCGATTGAAAAACACCAAAATCGTTCATTTTGTTCGTTTAAGAGAATGTTTTCATCATATTACAAAGTCTTGCTCAGTATTGCTCACCTTTTTGTTTTTTTGAAATTTTTGGGATTATTATGTGAAAAATTAAATGCATAGCCAATTATGATTTGGTAATAATAAACAACGAAAGGGTGACAGCATGATGATCAAACAATGTGTGATTTGTCTTTCTCTTCTCGTTTTCGGCACCGTTGCCGCTCACGCAGAAGAAGCACCGCTTGTGACCGCCCGCCACATGTCCAAATGGGAAGAGCTTGCAGTAAAAGAAGCAAAAAAAAGGTACCCGCTCGCACAGGTACTGTTCAAACAAAAAGTATGGGACCGCAAAAGAAAAGATGAAGCAGTGAAGCAATACCATTTAACCCTGAGGGAAGGATCAAAGGAATTCGGCGTATTTGTGACGATTTCATTTGATCCCTATAGCCAAAAGGTTAATAAAATTGCCATATTAGAAGAATATCAATAAGGTCCTCCATTTTTGAAGGACCTTATTCGTTTTGCGGTTATTTTTTCCGCTTCAGCCATAGCCTGAAACCATAGGGTAAAATACCGAACCAATGCTGGGAAGCGGGCGTTTTTGTTTCTTTCCGCACCTCTTTTCGTTCTTTTCGCTCATCTCTCGGAGTATCTATATATTTGACAAATTGCTGAGTCATATATTTGACATAATCATTCGTTTTCACGTGATCACCTCATCATTCAATTATTATGAAGTGTTGGCTCACATGACTTTTTTTATACCCTTTTCTTTGCCCTATTCTGTCCAGCTCAGCAGTTTTTTCTGTTTTTGATCAAACACGATCTGTGCAGTTCTTTCTGTTCCCGACTCCGTCAACGCTTTTAGGTTGATTTCTTTTTGCTCTTTTATCGATGTATCGTAAATGTAATAAGAAACCTGCCCATATGGAAACTGCTGTGAATCCTTTTGGCCTTTCCGCTGCTCAAGAACATGCCGAATTGACAGAAGCGCGCCATTCTGAAGCAAATTCTCTCCTGTGTAAAACTCTTTTGTTTCCTTTTCAAACATGCAGCGTGAAATATATTGCGCAGCAGTAAAGTTCACGATCAGCAGCACAAGCGCGGACACAAAAAGAACAGCGGGATAAATAAACCCTTTCGTGCTGTCCATTTACCCTCCTCCTAAATACGGATAAACCGGAAAAGCAGTTTGATACACTTTTTGGTTCTCACTCTCAATTTCCAGCAAAACAACACCATTTTCAATATCGGCTCTCATGGCTGCAATATCATCTAGAATCGGAACATGCCCTTTGCCATCTACCCTTTTTCTTATCATTGAATGATAGGTTTCAAAACGTATGTCTTGCCCAGAAGAATTGGTACAGATCAACACGCTCCCATGTTCGGCTGTCTTGACTGCGTGTGACTGCTTGCACTCGTTCATCATCTGTTCCATCGAAATCAGCCATTCTTGCTGTGTGAAACCGTCATGTTCCTGCTGCCGTGACAAAAACAGATGGAAGATCATAGCTAACGATCCCGATATGAGCAAAAAGACGGAAAACGAAAATAATACGTTAAGAAGCGTATAGCCAGTCTGTCCGCAGAATGCTGAGGCAAAATGGTTTTTCTTTATAAGCTGCTGCTGAGATGCATACGTTTTGATATTCCCCCTCCTCCTCCCACTTTAGCGTATAGTTATTATTGTTCATTGTAACCGTTTTCTCCTCAGTTCCTTCACCAGTCATCATATATTTGCTAATGCTTTCATTCATCATTTGGTAGCCGATTTCTCGGGATTCCGTCATATTTTCATCAGCTATCAGCTTGTCCCATAAAGGAACGACTGTCAGCAGCAGAAACAGCCACAGGCTTAGCGCAGACATTGTTTCTATTGTAGAAAAACCTTTATTTTCTCTCCACATTGACTCTTCCGCTCCCTAAATAAACTGTTATGTCATAAGCAACATGTCCTTTTACTCGTATTTTTCCGCCTGCATTTGGGTGCCCTTTCTCATTAAATTCCAAACGGTCTTTTAATGTCTTCGGTTCTATAGAAAGTCCCGTCGCATACGGCCGTTCAATTACCGTATCCCCCATATCTAATTGATATTCTTTTCTCTGAAAGAGAATTTTTGTTCTTTGATGACTGGAAATTGCAGTCTGCTGTGCAAGCATAATATCGTTTTTCAGCTGCCATGCCGCCTGACGGACAGCTGTGTTGTCATAAGCAGGAGGAAGCGTGGTAAACACGGCGATCAAGAGGATAGAGGCGAGGCTTAACACAAGCAAGCTTTCTAAAAGGGTAAATCCCTCCTCCTCGTTTAATTTAATGTTCAACCTTAACTTCTCCGCCAGTGATAATAATGTGCTTCCCATTTGGACAAACTGCATCCTTTTTCACATAACCCTCTGATTGTAAATCAGCAAGACTCGGTGTCTGTCCTTCATGGTCAAGCTCAAATGCAGTCATTTGTGCCTTAATCATGTTTTGAAGGCCTTCACAGCCCTTTTTCTGAATGGTTTGATTATGTTTCGTGACGTTCGGTATCGTAATTAAAAGCAAGATCGAAATAATAAAGAGCACAATTAGCATTTCAACAAGTGTAAATCCTTTCTCATTCATCAGCCTCTTCCTTTCACATTTGATTCATCATCTGATACATAGGCAAAAGCATAGATAAATACACAATTAAGATCATCGCTGCAACAAATCCATAAATCATAGGCTGAAGGATGCCTGTCCATTTTTGCGCCTTGTGTTCCAGCCGCTGCAATATGAACTGACTGTATGTGAAAAGCTCCCGATCAAGGCGGCCGCTCAGCTGTCCGTGAGATATGACTTTTGAAAAATCAGTTTCATAAAAAGGGCTTTCACAAATAGCGGTTTCAATTGATTCACCAGCTTTTAGCCGTTCAATCACTTGTTCAGCCTCGCAGCGGTAAAAAGGGAGAAACGTTTGATGTTTAAATGCGTTAAGGCTGTCATATATTGAGAGACCTGATTGTAAAAGGCTGCTTAGCTGCAAAGAAAAAAAGTAGCTGTTAAACAGCCTGACAAGGTTTCCAACTAAAGGAATTCTGACACAAATAAGCATTTGCCGGGCAGGTGATTTTTTCTTAAACACAAGCCAATAATAAAGCCCGATACCTCCTGCAAATAGAGCCAACAATATGATTACAAGATCAATATGCTGAAAAAAAGCAAAAAGCATATCAGTTGAACGTGTGGTTTCCATATTCATCGATTGATAAATACCGGAAAACTGAGGAATGATGATGGCCTGTAACATATAAAACATGACAGCGACTGTGAAGATGAGGAAAAGCGGATATCGCAGCACCCTTTTCAGCTGGTCTGCCTGTGCAATTTTGCGTTCCAGCAGCTCTCCGCTCTGAATCATGGAGGCAGGCAGTTCACCATGTGTTTCAGCAAAATAACAGATACCTACGGCTTCCTTATGAAATGACAAACCCTTTAATACTTGATAAAACGGAGCCCCTTCCCTCAAACGAGTGATCGCATCAGTCAAGTCAGCCGCCTGCCTCTTATTCATCTGAAGTTCCATCAGCCGTATTCCATCCAGAAGCGTATATCCGCCCTCCGTCATTTCACCGAGCCGCTTCAATAACTGGGCTTGATCCTTTAACGGCCAGGTTTTTCTAATCTGTTTCATGATAAACCCACCGGTCATAGTTGTTTGTCGTCAAATAGCCGAGTGCAATTCCTTTTCTGATAATTTGACGTAGCGTTTGATATTGGTAATTTGCATGATTTCCTTTTGCCTCCTGAATACATTGCTGAAGATTTTTTCCGTAAAGAAGCTCATAAACGCTTGCTCTCCTGGTGTTTCGTGACTGGCGGCAATATACTGATGAACATCCGTTTTCACAAAACGGGCAAGCCAAATCAACCAAGCGCTGAGCCGCTATTGCAATGACAGTCTGTTCGATTTCATTCATATTGATGCCGAATTCAAGCAGCCTGTAAATCGCGCCCTTCGCATCTCTCGTATGAAGGCTCGTCAGCACCAAATGCCCTGTCATCGCTGCCCGTACCGCGATTTTAGCTGTTTCCGCATCTCTGATCTCACCTAAGATAATCATATCCGGATCATGGCGCAAAATAGCCTTCAGCCCTGCGGAATAAGTCACACCGGCTTTTTCATTCACCTGCACCTGAAGAACATCCTCATCCCTTGTTTCAACAGGGTCCTCCAGTGTGACAATATTTCGATTAAAGTGTTTTTTTGCATATTGAACAAGAGAGTATAATGTGGTGGTCTTCCCTGAACCAGTCGGCCCGGTAAAAATGAGCATGCCGTGGGAATGTTTTAAAAATGAGAGTAAAGTGGCTCCTGTCTTCGGAAATAATGACAGCTTATCAATCGAAGGGATATTGTATTGAGGCATCACTCTGATCACGAGGCTTTCTTCATTAATTGTGGGAAGCGTTGACATTCTTAAATGAACATTTCCCTCCTCTAGCTTTAATGTAAGCGAACCATTTTGCGGCTTCCGCCTTTCCCCTATGTCCATCGCTGAGAGAAATTTAAAATGTGAAATCAGTCTTACGCACTCTTCTTTTTTCATGTGCCTTTTTTTCAGCAAGGCATGATCAACCCGAAAATGAATGATGGCGTCCCGCTCCCTCGGTACAATGTGAATGTCAGAAGCCTTTGTTATATATGCCTCTTCAATCAAGGTTCTGCTTATCTTTTCTATTGAATCCAATTTGATTCCCTCTCCTTTCAATGCGTATTGTAGAAAAAGAAGGACCTGTAATCAAACCGTGGAAAGGTGATTTCCGGAGATGTTATATGTAGAAAAATCAATTCCTGCTGACAGAAAAGATTGTTTCAGCTGAATGTACCTCATTGAATTCATTATTTTCTCAATAAAAAAGCAGGCATGATGATCATCATGCCTGCTTCACTCCATCTTTCATTATGCTGATTTAGAAATTTCACTTAATGCTTCTCCGGCTTTTTGATCAGTATCCTTCTCAACGGATAGATCGCCTAATGCCACAATACCGGCAATTCGTTCGTTTTCAAGAATCGGTAAACGGCGGATTTGGTGCTCTGCCATAAGCTGCCCCGCTTCTTCAGCGGACATATCGAGATGGCCGGAAACGATGTCGGCGCTCATGATGTCACTTGCTTTTGCATCCATCTGATTTTCAGCTAAGCATCTCGTCACAATATCCCGATCAGAAACAATCCCCTGAAGTGTGCCATTTTCACAGATTGGAATAGAACCGACATTGGAGTCTCTCATCTTTTTCGCTAGTTCCGTGATTGAAGCGGTTGGTTCACAGCATTCTACATTCTTTGTCATGATGTCTCTTATTTTCATTTCCATTCCTCCTTTACCGTGTTCTATTTTTTCTTTATCCGCTGCACAAAAAATGAAACCTCCTACAGTGTCCGCCTTTTCCGAGATTTCTTCTTCCGCTCCTGCAGCATATCTCCCGTCCAGCCTTTCTTCTTCAAGTATAGGTAGATCAGGACTGTAGACGTGAAAATCAATAAGAGAGAAAAGAGATATCCGTATTTCCAATTCAGCTCAGGCATCACTGAAAAGTTCATCCCCCAGAGGGCACCGAGTGCTGTAACCGGCGTAAAAAGCGTCGTGAAAATGGTCAGCGCTTTGAATATTTCATTTCCCCTGTGAGAGGTAATGACTTCCTCTGAATGCAACAGACTATTAAGCTCCCCTTCAAATTCGCTAATGTATGTAAACCCCCTGTCAATTTTGAGTTGTATCCGCTGATAAACCTTTTTACCTTCATTTTGGGGCAAAAAGGTTTCTTTCAATGCCATTTCAATTTTTTTAGTGCTTAGGATTAAGTTTTTCCAGACCATCAGCTCATGGTGCAGGAGATGGACACGGTTTAAAATGCTTTTGCTATTATCGTCTTTGATTTGCCATCTGAGCTTTCTCAGCTTTACTTCAAATTCATCTAAACCGATTAGATACACATTCATTAACTCGCCGAGAAGGATCAAAAATCCCTCTATGGTACTATCCGCTCTTTCCATTTGCTGGACAACTTGTTTTCCCTTAATCCCCTTCAAAATCGAAAAATCAAAGTTAATTGTGAAAAAATATTGCCTGGTTATATAAAAGTGAAAAACGGTATGGTCTTTTTCCTCACCCAGCCCCTGATCATATACAATCGAGCCAAATACCGCTTCATTTTCTGTTTCAGTCGTGTCTACGCGCAAAAAATTAATATGATGGTTATTTTCAAACCACTTCTCACATTGAGGCCAGTGAGAAAAGTGGATCAGATCTCTTGCTTTATTTCTTTCCTGAGGCCCCATTTGGTACCAAAACCAATCC
Organism: Bacillus sp. LR_5; assembly: GCF_042709275.1. Classification (NCBI taxonomy): domain Bacteria; kingdom Bacillati; phylum Bacillota; class Bacilli; order Caryophanales; family Bacillaceae; genus Bacillus; species Bacillus sp. LR_5. The sequence continues at coordinate 11,963 of NZ_JAVAXX010000033.1, forward strand.
TTTCCCGTATGTGCCTTCATGTCAAGCTCCTCCAAACTTTTGTTCTTTTATTCTTTAATTGCCCAAGAAAGGCATTGCTAAACCAGTCAACCGCTTCAACGCATGTTTTGTGAGCAATTTCCGGTGGTATGGAATGTAGAAAGACATCGGAAAAGGGAGGTGCATGCCTTCCTTGGAGAAGGCAGTTGTTTTGGAATTTATCAATTTACTAGCAGTCGCTATTCTCATTTTGTTAACAGGTTTTTTTGTTGCCGTAGAATTTTCAATCGTAAAAGTGCGGCGATCCAGAATTGATCAGCTTGTCGCAAAAGGAAAGAAAGGTGCTAAAGCGGCAAAGCATGTCATCACTCATCTTGATGAATATTTATCAGCCTGCCAGCTGGGCATCACAGTCGCAGCTTTAGGACTGGGCTGGCTTGGAGAACCGACTGTGCAGACCCTGCTTCGGCCGCTTTTTCATAAAGCAGGCTTAAATGAATCGCTTACCCACCTTCTTTCACTTGTCATCGCCTTTTTAGTGGTGACGTATTTAAACGTCGTCATCGGGGAGCTGGCGCCAAAGAGTTTCGCCATTCAAAAAGCAGAAAGCATTACATTGATGCTTGCCAAACCGCTTATTTGGTTTTATAAGATCATGTTTCCATTCATTTGGCTGCTGAACCACTCTGCCCGGTTGATTACAGGGGCGTTTGGACTGAAGCCGGCATCAGAGCATGAGCTGGCATATACAGAGGAAGAGCTGCGGGTTCTTTTGGCAGAAAGCTATAAAAGCGGTGAAATCAGAAAAAGCGAATTAAAATACATGAATAATGTCTTTACCTTTGATAAGCGAATGGCAAAGGAAATCATGGTGCCGCGAAATGAAATGGTCAGTTTGTCACTTGATGAAGACTCCATTCCAAACCTGGAGGAAACAGTGAAGCAAACAAAATATACACGGTACCCAGTTGTCAGAGAGGATAAAGATAATGTCATTGGCGTAATCAATATGAAAGAAGTGCTGTTTTCAAAGCTGTCGAAAGATTTCTCATTAAAAAAGCAGCAAATTGAACCTTTCATTCAGCCTGTTATCCACGTTATTGAGACAATTCCGATTTATAAATTGCTGCTGAAAATGCAAAAGGAACGTACTCATCTGGCGATCCTCATTGATGAATATGGCGGGACTTCCGGTTTGGTCACTGTCGAGGATATTATCGAAGAAATTGTAGGAGAAATCCGTGATGAATTTGATGCAGATGAAGTGCCTCATATCCGCGAGCTCGGAAAGGATCATTACTTATTAAATGCAAAATTATTAATCAGCGATGTAAACAACCTGCTTGGAACAGATTTATCAGACGCAGAAGTAGACACCTTGGGCGGCTGGTTTCTCACACAAAACATAGACGCCGAGCCTGAAAGTGTCATTGAATATGACGGCTACTCTTTTAAGGTAAAAGACATCGACAGCCATCACATTTTATTTATAGAAGTAAAAAAAGCTGAATAGCCCGAGGGAGGCTGTTCAGCAGCTTTTTTCAGCAATGGCATCAACACTCTTCTATCTTAAACCCTTTATTGGCCAGGGCTTTAGCAAGACTTTGCTCGGTTTTCACATTCGAAAAATCCAGACCCAGCTTCACCACAGTTTGGGCAATTTCAGGTCTGATTCCTGAAATAGTTGTCTCAATGCCGAGCAGTTTGGTGCTGTCAATCACTTTAAAAATTTGATAGGCCACCATTGTATCGACGATGGGAACGCCCGAAATATCTAAAAATAAATACGAGAGCTTTAACGCTGAGCACTGCTGCAGCACCGACTCCAAAATCGTCCTCGCTCTGTACGTATCAATTTCACCGACAAGCGGAAGAATCCCTATCCCCTCAGATATCGGCATAATCGGCGCACTCAATTCATTAATCATTTCTTTTTGCGCGTTTAATTGTATCATGGTGACCTGGTAATATTCTTCAGTAAACACTTCGATGATCTCATCAATGGTTTGATTCAAAATCTGGCTCCACTCACAAATGTCCTGAATGCTGATTTCTTGAGAGGAGGCTTCGCTGAATTTCTGAATCCATTCAAACATGACGTGCCTGAAGGCGTTAAACTGGCCGACACTTTCTGTTACAGTCACTTCATGAACGGCACGGTCTCTGGCACATTGAAGAGACCATCGATTGAGCTCATCCTTTACGTCTTCTGCTTTGCTAAGGGATTTCGCCACGATGTTCACTAATGATTCGTGCTGGTCTAATAACTTTTGTTCTAATTTTTGCTGATCTTTAGCGGTATGCAGCCAGTTTCCTTTTGACGTGCAAGTTTCCAGCCATTGTTTCATAATATCTTCTTTGTGCTCTGTTACATGCTGATCAAGAGCTATCATCTTAATGAGCTACCTCCTGTTTTTTAAAAATATATGCTTCATATGTATAACATGTCTGCCTCTACACATACTATGTTTACATTCAATGGGCTATAGCCAAGCGGTAAGGCAATGGACTTTGACTCCGTGATCGTTGGTTCGAATCCAGCTAGCCCAGTTTCTGAACAGGTGAAAAACCGAAGATAAGCTGATTCGTATAAATCAGCGGATCTTCGGTTTTTCATCATGCAGATTGATGAACTGTTTTCTTCTTCGATAACTTCAACAGTTCTCCCGGATTATAACCAATCACCAGCTTTTTGTTGTCCACAAGAATCGGACGTCGCAAAAGCTTCGGCTTCTCGATTAAAAGTTCCAGCACCTCATTTACCGTCATCTCTTCAATGTTCAGATTTAAATTTTTGAAGGTCTGGCTTCTTGTCGCTAAAATTTCATCAATTCCTTCTGTCGTTAATGATAAAATGTACCTTAATTCTTCCACTGTCGGGGTTTCTCTGAATAAGTGCCGTTCGTTAAATTCAATTTGATGCGCTTTAAGCCAATGTTTTGTTTTTCGGCATGACGTGCAGCTTGGATATGAGTAAAAAATTAATTGTTCCATTCGTTTTTCCTCCTCAGTTAACCATCTCTTTGTAGAATAACTACCCGGATCATTTTTTATTTAAACCATTTACAGAACTTTTTTTCGGATTATTTTTTAAAAACCATTCATATAATAGAAAACGCAATCAAAGGAACAAATTCCATTTGTATATCAATAATGAAAATGTTTACATTTACAGGGGTGATCTATTATAATAGCAATCAGAGGGACTCTCGGGAGGGGATAAAAATGAATCGCATGTTCCGGGTGTTAGGATTTTGGACGGGAATTTTTGCAGTCATGTTTTATTTGGGTGATATGAAAGATGCTTCCCTTTTATTTTTTGGACAGACGATCTTATTTGTATTTCTATCGTATTTGAACTTAACTGAACGCATGTATATTTATATTTTTGGGGCTTATTTAACGATTTTCTTCGCCGGCTTTACATATTACTCGATTTTTATTATGGTGCCCGGCGGCGGAGGCCATTAAATGCAAAAAGAGACAAACCTTCTCGGTTTGTCTCTTTTTTTACAATGAAAACCCATTTAAAAACGGATTTTGATCCTGCTCTGTCTGCACGTCTGTTTCAGGGCCATGGCCGCTTAACACCAACGTGTGCTCCGGCAGCGTTAGCAGTTTTTCATGAATGGACGTCAGCAGCGTCTCTTGATCGCCGCCTATTAAATCAGTACGCCCTATGCCGCCTTGAAACAGGACATCACCGGAGATCACCAAGTCTGCATCCTTCACGTAGTAAGAAACACTGCCTGGCGAATGTCCCGGCGTAAATAATGTTTCTAAATGAAACGGTCCGATATTCAGCTCACCGTCTCCTTCAATCAGATGATCTGCAGGCTTAGCTGTGATTTCTATCCCTCGCAGCATGCCGGAGCCGTTTAAAGAGGCATCCGTAAGCCAATTCTTTTCATTCTGATGCAAGTAAACAGGGATATCCCATTTTTCTCTCACTTCATCAAGTGCCCCTATATGGTCAAAATGGGCATGTGTAAGCAAAATGGCTAAAGGCGTCAACCCTTTTTCTTTTATGTATTGATTGATTTTATTTCCTTCGCCGCCCGGATCAAAAATCAGGCATTGATCATCATTGATGAGAAAATATGCGTTCGCTTGAATCGGCCCTACTGGCATTCGTCTCCATTTCACTTATATCACCTCTTTCTTTTTTATGTTCCTATTATGAGGGTTTTTGAAAAAAGATTCAATCAATCGCAATGAAAACGCTATCGACAAACCTATAAAAAACAGGTAGAATAAAAATGGAAAGAATTGCAGGTTTTTCAATGTAAAGGGGGCTGCGTAATGTTACTTGTCGTGATTTTCGGCCTTGTCGCTCTTTTCGCTTTATGGGGAGTCTTGCGTTCTGTTAAAAATAGAAATATACTTGGATTTTTATTGGCCGGAGCCACCTTATTTGTCTTTGGCTGGTTTACCGTGATGACCGTGATAAACAGCGGCTATCCAACTGCACATTAAAACCTGTATCCGATCGGATACAGGTTTATTTTTATTGCTGTAAATGTTTATTGACACTTTCAATTTTGCTTTCAAGCGTCGTTTTTTTGTCACGCCTGTCATCGATGCGGATGTTCGTTGCCACTCTGTTCAGCCCTTTTTGAAACGGCGCTTCGTGAATAGCCTGAATGACTGTGAAAAGGTCACTGAGTTCTCCCTCGATCAGCGTATTCATCGGTGTCAGCTGGTATTTGATTTTCCCTTCAGCTTTATACCCTTCTAAAATCTTTTGCACATCGGCCACGTAAGCACTTACACTAGGTGTTTCCGTACCAATTGGGATAATGGTTACATCTGCGATAGCCATCGTTATTCCATCTCCTTTTGATCAATGATGAGTTGCTTCATTTCATGTGATTTCAATAAAATGATCTGCTCAAAATGAAAGCCGTATAACGCATATTCCCCGTTCGGAGATATTTGAATCGGCTCCATTTCCGGCAGAGAGAAAAGATCTTTTGCCTTTCCCGATGCCACATTGACAGCTGCGAGCTTATATGCATCGCCGCTTTCTTTAAACGTATAAAACAAGCCTTTTGCTTCATCATAGTCATACTCCATTGGAGCCAAACTTGTATATTTCGTTTGGAGCGGCCATTCCGCTGTAACTGGCGATTTTGTTTGCGGCGTTTTAAACTGATACGTCCCTTTTTCTCCGGAAGCTGGTTTGACAGTAAAACTCATTTGATGAAAAGAATCAAAGAAGAGAACGTCATCATCGAGCTTCTGTTCCGCTTTGGAGGCTGTATCGAATGTATATAAAGGCCCTGACTTATCGTCTCTTCCCTCTTTTATATAATCAAATGTGTTTTTGGATGTCCAATGAATAAACGGAACCTGTATTGGACTTAAGGAAGTCTCATCTTTTTTAGCATCCACCTGATATGTATGGAAATCCCAGTTTTCAGTGAATACCGTGACCATCATTTGATAAGGATCATATTGATTCCAAGCAGCCTCAAGTTCATACGTTTCGTAATCTTTTTGGTAAAGCGTCTCTCCTTTTGCATTAAGCAAAACAACTGCCGTCTTTTGGCTGTGTGTGATTTGCAGCAGAATCATCTGCTTCCTCGGATTAATTTGAACATCAACGATTTGACCATCCGTTTGATAAAGCTTTTTCGCTTTGCCGGTAAAGATGCGGTACGCAAAAAGCTCCGTTTTCGTCGGATCAGACGCGGTATATAAAATTGTACTGTTATTAAGCCATCCTTCCATTCCATCCGCTTTTTCCGCGGAAAGCGGTATGATGTCTTTTTCCTCATCTTTTGCCGCCGCTGCCTGTTTTTGCTGCTGATGAGATGGTTCGCATGCCGATAAACTAAACAGCAATGCCGACAACAGAATGAAACAAACTGATCTCATCAGCCTTCCCCTCCGATCATCCTTATTGTCTCATATTTACTTCGGCAGAAAAAAGAAAAAGTTTCAGTTACTCATGAAAAAATAACGCCCTCCACAAAATGCCGTTTGTGGCGTTATAAATATGTGAAAACTGCTGAAACGGCAAAGGATTTTGGCCTTTTCCAAGTTCCACCGTATATCCTTCTTTAAAATAATGGTGAATAAACCAATCGCGAAATCCCGCATAGCTGTCTATATCCCGTATTCCTTTATAAATGTTCCCGCTTAACTTCTCAAAATCCTTTATGACAGCAGCAGATTCTTCAGGCTCAAGGCCTTTATAGCCCCAATAAATTTCTTCCCCCTGAGTATGGAGAGCCAGCAGTCTGTCAGGCGGATTCTCCGTTATCAGCCGGTACATCGCGATGGATTCCGGCTCCGTGAGTGGAGAGATTCCCGGAAAATCGCGGTAGCTGGGTGCTGTAGGTTTGCGGTATTTTTCAATTTCCCATAGTGACGGAAATTGTTTATTTAAATCGACTCCGTTTATGTTTGCCTTCCATTCATTAAAATTCGGACGATGATCATTTAGCCTTTCAAGCTCATCTTTCCTGGCTCCCATGCCTTCTGATCCGTTCAAGACAAGATCAACGCCATCCGGATTAACAAGAGGTACGAGAGACAAGGATGTGCTGCTGAACAGCTTCATGGGAGAAAAGCCAAAAAAAGGCGAGTTGCAGCATAATGATATACAGTATTCCTTAAACCATTTCAGCAGGACAGATGTTGTGATCCACTCATTCGCATGAAATGAGGCGTTCATATGAACCTTTTTTGCGGCATGCCCCCCGCCAGTTTTTAGCTCCCAGATTGGCCTGCCGAGTACAGAACGGCCGATTTCCCGGCATGAGACAAACGGAAACACATCAATGATCTTCTTTATTTCCTTTTCAACAGCTGAAGCATCATAGATTTTTTCTTGCTCCACCCAGTTATCAGAAAGGTCCAGCTGCCGAGGCTGTAAAAAGCTCTTTATGTCCTGAATGGTTTGAAGCTCTTTATCGTTATACTCTTCTATAAGATAACCAGGACAATACAATTGATGTTTCTGTGCGGATCGATTTGAACTTCTAAGCAATTCCTCGTCTATCTTCAGTTCTCTCGCCACTCTGGCCAAATTGTGCTTGATCTCAGGTTTCACCGTAATAAACGCCATCATCATCCTCCTTTTTTGTTACTATATGACAGCGTATTAAAAAAAAGAAAGCCTCCCGCCACTTTGATGCGGGAGACATTGTGATTACGATGCCTGATCAAGCATTTGTTCTTCTTTTCGTTTTGACGAATTGTCCAGCCTTTTCTGATCATAAAATCGTAACAAATCCCCATAAATGATTTCATCAGAAAGTGATAGCTCCTGTTTTGCTTTATCAGCAAATGCTTCACATTGTTTTGCCTCTTTTAGCGGCTTTCCTGTCTCTTTGTCATAACAAGCACCATCTGTATAAACAACCTGATCCGTAATAAAGCTCCCGTCCCGTAGTACCGTAAAGTCTAGTTTTTCATCTGAAAGCAGATCGTTTCCGAATTGAATGTGATCTTTCGTATCAATTCCTAAAAGATTTATCAGCGTCGGCCTGATATCAATCTGCCCGCCTACTGTTTCAATGGTTTGCGGCTTTTTATCGGTAATACCGGGAATATGAATGACAAGCGGCACTTTTTGGAGCTGCACTTCTTCAAATGGTGTAATCTCTTTCCCTAAAAATTGCCCCATCGCTTCATTATGGTTTTCCGATATCCCATAATGGTCACCGTATAATACGATAATAGAGTTGTCGTATAACCCGTCTTCTTTCAGCTTTTCGATAAACCGTTTCAGCGCCTCATCCTGATAGCGCACTGTCGGGAAATATTTATTTAGCGTCTGGCTGCTTGAATCATATTCATCAATCAATTGATCCTCTTCATCTAGATCAAACGGGAAGTGGTTCGTCAGTGTGATCAGCCTCGAGTAAAACGGCTGAGGCAAATTTTTCATCAGCTCTGAAGACTGCTCAAAAAATTCTTTATCCTTCAGCCCCCAGCCGACAGAATTTTTATCAGTTACGTCATACGAGTTAATATCAAAAAACGAATCATATCCAAATGAGTCGTACATTAAATCACGATTCCAAAAGCTTTTATTATTCGCGTGAAGCACCGCTGAATAATAGCCGCTGTTTTTCAAAATCTCAGGTGTGGCCATGTATTGATTGCCCGCATTTGTAAAAAACACGGCACCTCGTCCAAGCGGATACAGTGAATTGTCCACGATGAATTCTGAATCCGATGTTTTCCCCTGGCCGGTTTGGTGGTAAACATTATTGAAGTTGTAGCTCTGTTTTATAAAATCATTCAGAAAAGGCGTGATTTCTTCACCATTCATCTTTTCATTAATCACAAAGCTTTGCGTCGACTCTAAGGATACGAGAATGACGTTTCTTCCTTTTGCAGCGCCGAATAAGCTTTTGTTGGCATCTTTCGCATTAGCGGTTACGTAGTTTTCAATTTCCGTCAGGCTGTTGCTGTCAGCCAAGGCCCTTTGTGCGGACTGTTTTGACTGAAGAACACCGTCGTAAATATGAAAATTAAACAGGCTGATGTTTTTAACAAGCATTTCCCTGTCAAATGAGCGTGTCAATAGCTGAGGTCTTTCCGCTTCAGACAGGCCTAAATTGAAGAAATAAACAGAAGCAACAAACAGAAAATATGCCGCCCGTTCATTTTTCGTGGAAGGAATGTCCGATTGAAAAGCTTTTTGCCGGATGTGAAGCCATATTAAAACCGCAATATCTACAGCCAATAGGAGGTCTGTCGGCTCAAGAAGTGTTCCGATGCTGCTTCCGAGATCACCCATATTGCTCGTTTGAAAAAGGACAGGGATCGTTAAGAAATCATTGTAAAATCGGTAAAAAACCATATTAGCCAGCAATACAAACGTAACAAGACAGCTCATCGCGATAATGTAGCGATTTCTGCTTTTGCCTTTTAAAAACAGGCTGAAGCCAAAGATGAGCAGCAAAAAGCTCAATGGGTTGATAAACAAAATAAATTCCTGCGTTAGATTGTCGATTTTAATATGAAAACTGGTTTTGTAAACAGCATACGTTTTCAGCCACATCAATAAAATGGCAATCAGCATAAATGAAATCTTCGAAAAAAACGTTTTTCGCATTTCAACCTCCTATGCAGCACGCTCAAAAAATCAGTCTATTCCCAACATTCTCATTAACACATCAAATTAAATCTTAACCTGAACATAACGAAAAATCAATTTCATTTACACAATTTTAACAATTTTGGTGTTTCAGCCATTCATTTTTAGCGATCCAAGCGCCTCCGATAACGCCGGCATCATTTCCAAGTGCTGCGATTGAAATATCAGCCGCTTCGGCTGCCCGCGGAAACGCACATTTGCGGAATGTTTTCTCGACTTTGGATCTCAGCAGTTCTCCGGCTCTTGAAACACCGCCGCCAAGAACGATTTTTGATGGATTAAGCGAGCTTGCCAAATTTCCCAGCACCACACCAAGATGCTTGGTCACATAATCAACCACTTCAAGGGCAATTTCGTCATTTTCACCCGCCGCTTCAAATACATCCCGCGCTGACAATTGTTCAGTTGCTTTTAAACGTGTCGTCTGCTTAGCTTTTGCAATTTTCTCTTTTGCAATTCTTACAATTCCGGTTGCCGACGCAATCGTTTCGATACAGCCCGTTTTGCCGCAGTTGCAAGGCGCTCCGCCTTCAGGAATGCTACAAATATGGCCGATTTCCCCGCCGGCGCCATTTATGCCATGTACAATTTCACCATTTGCAATGATGCCGCCGCCAACTCCTGTGCCAAGCGTCACGAGAATGACGTCTTTCGCGCCATCACCCGCTCCCTTCCACATTTCCCCGAGCGCAGCAATATTTGCGTCATTTTCTATAACAGCCGGGATTCCGGTTTCTGTCTCGAGATGGTTTTTTAAAGCATAGTTTTTCCACCCCAGATTTACCGTTTCATAAACGACTCCTGCCGCCATATCTACAGGGCCTGGTGCGCCCATTCCGATGTATTTGATGATATGCTTCGGTTTTTGCAGTTCATCCAGCTTACTGTCGATTGTTTTTGCAATTGTAACGGTAATGGTGTCGCCGCTTTTATCAGTCGGGACTTCCCACTTATGCTGAATTTCACCATATTGATTAATAAAAGCGAGTTTAATTGTCGTTCCTCCCAGATCAATGCCCGCAAACCATATTTCGTCCATTTTTATCACCTTAGCCTTTACATCAATCTCTTCCGTTTTTTTGTTTGTTCCAATTCTTTTCGAAGGACCGCTACCGCTTTGGCCCACTGCTCCTTCTCGATCATGTGATTCATGTATAATTCCTTTAATTCGTCTAGCATAAACTCAATTTCAAGCTCTCTGTCCCCAAAGTAAACAATGTGGCCAAACGTTTTTAAAAGCTGCTGCACATCATAAAATGTATTCATTTTCCTCACCATTCTTGATCTTAACTATCATAAGCGTATTCATATGGAAGCGGCCAGTCAAGAAGAAAACGCTGACAAAAAAGCCAGCCTCCTTACCATCTTCCATTACTAAGATTCTTTATTATTTTCAATTTGCTGCTGCAGCTCCTTGTAGCGCTGCTCCTTCGGCTTCAGTTTTACAGCCGACCTGATGGCCTTTTCTGCTTGAGCAAGCTCATTTTTTTCCGCATACAATAAGGCTAAATTGTAATATGAGGCATGGTCTTTAGGTTCTTTTTTCACTGCTCGTTCCAAAAGGGAAACCGCCTGATCATATTCGCCGATTTGAATATCAGAAACAGCTAGAATTTTCAAAAGATCGACAGAGGCATCTTTTTGCTCTGCTTCTCCGTTCAGCAATTCTGTTACTTCTTCATACTTTCCTTCCTGATACAGCTCATTTGCCTGCTGAATCAGCGCTGACTCCTGGTGTGAAGGCGAATGCAATCCGTAATATAAAAATCCGGCCGCCAAAGCAATCAGCAAAACCGCTGATAACAATCTTTTTCCTAAGGCTCCGCCTTTGGGCAACCCCAGTGCTGCAGCAGCGAAAAAGCCGCCAATCAAGCCGCCAATATGTCCCGAATTGTCTATATTCGAAACCGCAAAACCAAAGCCAAGGTTGATGATAATGATGACAATAATATTGGTTCCAATGGTTCTTAAAAACATTTTCCGATTTGACAAAGCTACATACAACAATGCGCCTAAGCATCCGAATATGGCTCCTGAAGCGCCCGCTGAAGGATAGGGACTGAACACAAAGCTCGCGATTGAACCTATAATGCCAGCCGCCAAATAAATCAGCAGAAATCTGCCCGATCCGTACATCCGTTCAACCGCTGTACCAACTGACCATAAAGCAAGCGTATTAAAGGCTAAATGCGTTATGCCGATATGAAGCACAATCGGAGTCAGAAGCCGCCACCATTCTCCGGCTGCAATCAGACTGTTTTCCTTTGCTCCAAAAGCGACCAGTGTCTCCGTATTTGTGCTGCCCCCGTTTATTTCAAGCAAGAAAAACATTAAGACCTGAAACGCGATGAATAAATATGTAAAGATTGGTTTTCCGTTTTGAAAAACCGCCGCTTCATTTTTTCTCTTTTCTTCTTGTTTCAATACGAGCGAAAGGAAGCGTTCTCTCGCCATTTGCACGTCTTCAAATGAATTACGGGCTTCTGTGCATTCTTCTGCAGGAAATGATGGAAAAACAGCTTGAAGATCATCATGAAGCATCGTTCCCCTCACGACCGCCGGCTCAACTGACACAGTTCCGTTCTCAAAGGGCTTTTCGGCAATCTCTTCCCAGTCATCAACAGGGGCTTCCGCTGAAAAAAATACATTCAGCAGCTTCATCTTGCGTCTGCCAAGTTGCTTTCTGACTCGTTCTACCCGCTCAGCCTGCTCTTCGATATCTCTTTCCATTTCTTGACGGAAATCAAGGTCATGCTTATAAAGGCGAACCAGATCATGAGAGGACTTGTCCGGTGCTTCCAGCCATATTTCATCTGACTCACCGGCTTGTATGACGCCATACCCGCTTTTCACTAGGTGCGCCGCGATTTTCCAATATGTATACTCCAGCAAATACATGTTTACCGCTCCAATGGTTTTTTCTCATTATAACAGCTGGCTCTCCGAACGCCTACTGAAAGCAAAAAATCCCGTTTTTCACGGGATTTTAGAAAGCTTGCTGTATAAATTTATTACGGATAAACGGAATTCTTAAAAAGAAATGGATAAAAGACCGCCTGATTCCTGGCTGGCTGAGTACGGTATTCATAAGACGGTAGCGATTTTGATAAAACATGACGGCAGAAACAGCGAAAATGGCATAAATCATAATTTTTTTCATTATATCCCTCCTGCCAATAGGGTTTGTCATTCTTTCTTATTTATTCTTAAATAAGGAGCAGGAAAGTTATGAAAAACAAGAAATGATCTGATCCTCTGTTATCAGCTTATGTACTGGGATGTCATGCGGCTGACGGGGAACGTGCGCAAACAACTGGCACTCCAAAAGCAAAGAGACTGTCTTCCCTTTATAATCGCTTAAAAAACGGTCATAATAACCGCCGCCAAAACCGATCCTAAACCCGTCAGTATCAAAACAAACACCCGGAACGACTATCAAGTCAATTTGCGAGGGTTTCACTTCTTTTGTTTTTTCAATCATCGGCTCAAGAAGTCCGGCGTAAACGGTTTCGAGCTGATCATCGGTCTGATATGTGCGGAATTGCATTTTCTTCGTACCAGGGTCGCATTTTGGAATACAAACTTGCTTTCCTTCTTTCCAAGCCTGCTCAATAACTGGACGCGTCGGTATTTCCAGCCCTCTGGAGATGGTGACGGCAATGGTGCTGGCATTTTGCCACCCCGGCAGTGAAAACAAATGCTTGTACATACGTGCTGTTTTTTGAATAAGATCTTCACTTGATACAGCAGATAGTGCTTCCATCGTCTTTTTTCTTAATTGTGATTTCATCTCTCATCCCCCTCGGAATAGAAAAAAAGCCAGAACCTTTTTCAAAGCTCTGGCTTTTTTCTCACACCTCAAACAGCTAGGCTGTTATTTTGTTTCACGGTGTAACGTAGATTTTTTATCACGTGGGCAATATTTTTTAAATTCAACGCGGTCTGGATTGTTGCGTTTGTTCTTTTTAGAAATATAGTTACGCTCACCACATTCAGTGCAAGCCAAAGTAATATTAACGCGCATTATTTTCCCTCCAAACTAAAATCATTTACTTATTCAGACTTATATATAATACCACTATAATGGACGGAATGCTAGGCTGTTTTTCAATGAATTGCTGAATTATTGATGATACGCTCATAAAGCTGTAAATATGATTCCGTAATGAGCCGGGGATGGTGGAGTTTGATCACCTGTTGTCTGCCGGCTTCTTTTATCCGGCGGGCTTTTTCCCGGTCTTTTAACAACCTGTCCAGTAGATCAGCCGCTTCCTGTGCGTGCATAAAATCAACGGCGATTGCCGTTTTGTCATGAAAGGCATAGTCACAAAAGCCGCCCGACTGAGAAACGGCAGTCAGCACACCTTGTTCCATGCTTTCTTGCGCGGCAAGCCCAAACGGTTCATAAAAACTAGGGAAAACAGCCATTTCACAGCGAGACAAAAATGCTCTGAGATCCCTTCTATGCAGAAACGGCAGGAACATGATATGTTCCTTCAGGTTCAATGCCGCAGCCATTTTCTCATAGGAGGACAGAGAAGGCCCTTCCCCAGCCAGCACTAAATGCAAATCAGGCTGGCGCTGCCTCAAGATAGCAAACACCTTTAACAGCTGAGAAAACCCTTTTTCCGGAACAAACCTACCAAATGAAAATAGGAACCTTTTATTCATACTCCGTGGAATTTGCCCCTTATCTTCCTCCATAGATGCAGGACTCGGGATAACGGTTAGTTTTTTTCGTGCTGCCTTATCAAGAGCCCGTTTCATAAAAGTGCTTAATACAATCAGTTCATCAGCGGATTCTATAAGGAGCCGTTCGGTCTGAAGTCTGTATGGATGCGGTGCTTCTTGGCACGCCTTCTTCCTTTCGCTTTCAAGACCGTGGATTGTCGCAGCAAGCGGAAGGCCAAGCCGTTGTTTCAAATCATGAGCAGCGGGGGCTGTCATGTCGTCATGGGCATGAATCAGATCAAAGCGTTTATTGCAAGATAACACATGCTGAACGATTGTAAAGTTGGCATCAGCTATAAAATCTTCAAACTGCGCATATGAAAACAGCCGCCTATTTGGAGTACAAACTGTTATATTGATATGCGGTTTTAAATAGGAAATGAGACGGTTTAAATGGACACCGAGCCCGCTTTTCGGCTCACGGGGATGTTCGAGTGAAAGCATGAGAACGTTCATCGTTCTTTTTCTCCTCTCCCATAACACGTGTAGGCAGAAAATTGCTTCTCCCACCTGATGTGCGCGTCCTCAGTCTGAAAGCTTTTTATATCACTAATCCCATTTTCAGCAAGATAGATGTCCTCTGTACCAGCGAGCTTGAGAGAGACATTCATTGAGTTAACAATTCTATATTCAGCCCGATATACAGCATCACCAGCCGCCTGTCCAATTGTCCATTCCCCTTTATGATACGTTGTGCGCTTTGTTCTGACAGCTTCGATGCCTTTTCTTTTGATGACAATGCGCAATTCTTTTATCATATCCTGCGGCTTTTCGAAAAGCACCGCTTCAGCCAGCTGCATTGTTTCTTCCGAGAGATCCCAGCACACGGTCAAGGTGTGAGCGTTTTGAATAATCATGTCGAATGTGTCCCTAAAAAAAGAAAGCTTATGTCGTATATTATAGGGAAATGGGTATTTATCCATGGACTTCTAACATTCTCCTTTCCTATCGGTCACTCAGTGTTCCTATTAAACCATTACCTAGAGAGGAAGCAAAGAAAGATTTCTCGACAAAATCTCGTTTTTTTCGCGAATTCCTTTAGAATCGATTGGTTTTATGGTATAAAAAAGAAGGATAAAAAAAGAATAGAAGGTGATGAAACGTGGAAATTGCTATTATTGCGTTGTTTATCGTCAGTATAGCGCTAATTGCATTCTCATATTCTCAAAGAGATCCGATGAAAGATGTAGAACAGGAGCTTGAAACACTCCAGCTTTCTGCGATGCAGGAAATTTACAAGCTCAAAAAGAAAATGACAGTGCTTGAGGAAGAATTACTGGAAACAAACCTTGTCATCCGCAAATCAAAGCATAGCGACATCAATCAAAAGATCGCTAAACAAATACTTTCTAAATATAATAACGGCATGTCCGCTGAAGCCATTGCTAAAGCTGAGCATGTATCAGTGGAAGACGTGAATACGATTATCAAAGATAACGAGAAGGTGCTCGTATGACAAAACGGGGCATTCAGGCATTTGCTGGCGGCATCATTTTAGCGACAGCCGTTCTTGCAGCTGTTTTTTATCTGACAGACGAAGACCAGGCCGCTGCTGTAAAAGAAACTAAAACAGTAACCGAACAAGACGTGAACAATTACCTTGATTCTAAAAAAATGGTTTCTGTTAACCGTGATGAATATCAAAAGCTTCTCGATTCAAAAGAGAAATCCTTGAACAATGACAGCAGCTCAGACACGAAAACAGACAAAGTCAAAACGTACAAGCTCACAATTAAAGACGGCATGAGCACCGCAGATGTATCTGCTATTCTTGAAAAAGAAGGCATCATTTCCTCGGCTCAAGACTTTAACGACTATGTCATTGATGCCGGCTATCACAAAGAAATCCGCGCCGGCGAGTTTAAAGTAAAATCAGACATGAGTTTCAAAAAGATCGTAAAAACGTTAACACGATAAAAAAACAGGCTGACTGTCAGCCTGTTTTTTTATCCAAACTTTCCTGTAATGTAATCAAGAGTTCTTTGATCCTGCGGGTTAGAGAACATTTTATTGGTATTGTCGCATTCAACAAGCTCGCCCATGTAAAAAAAGGCGGTTTGATCAGAAACCCGTGCTGCCTGCTGCATGTTGTGCGTGACGATGACAATGGTATATTTATTTTTCAGCTCAAGAATGAGTTCTTCAATTTTTCTCGTTGAAATTGGATCTAGAGCAGATGTCGGTTCATCCATCAGCAAAATATCAGGATTTGTCGCAAGCGCTCTGGCGATACAAAGACGCTGCTGCTGGCCGCCTGATAGCGAAAGGGCTGATGAATGCAAACGATCCTTCACCTCATCCCATAACGCCACGTCTTTTAATGACTTTTCCACAATTTCCTGAAGCTTCTTTTTATTTTTGGTGCCGTGGACTCTCGGTCCATAAGCAACATTATCAAAGATAGATTGCGGAAACGGATTCCCTTTTTGGAATACCATGCCGATATTTTTTCGTAAATCTACGATATCCACTTTACCTTTTAAAATGTTGCTGCCATTATAGTTCAGCTCACCTGCAAGTTTTACATTCGGCGTCATTTGAATCATTAAATTCAATGTTTTAATGAAGGTCGATTTCCCGCATCCTGATGGTCCGATAATCGCCGTGACCTCGTTTTCATGAATGCTCAAATTGATATTTTTCAAAGCATGATGCTGTCCATACCATAAGTTCATTCCATTGACTTGATAGACTTCCTGTTTCATTACAGCTTCGGTAGCAATACTCATTGCCGCCCTCCTATCCGAATTTCCCGTTAATATAATCCTCTGTCTTTTGCTGCTTCGGACTGGTGAAAATCTGTTCAGTCTGTCCGTATTCTACAAGCTCGCCGTTTAAAAAGAATGCCGTCCGGTCAGAAACCCGCAGAGCCTGCTGCATATTGTGCGTGACGATAATAATCGAGTATTCGCTTTTTAATTCTGTAATTAATTCCTCTATTTTTGCATTTGAAATCGGATCTAGCGCTGAAGCTGGTTCATCCAGCAGAAGAACGGCCGGCTTCATCGCAAGCGTTCTCGCGATGCATAAACGCTGCTGCTGGCCTCCCGATAACGAGAGTGCAGATGAATGCAAACGATCCTTCACCTCATCCCAGAGTGCTGCTTTTGTTAAGCTTTCTTCCACAATCTCATCTAAAACAGCTTTATTCCGCTCTCCGGCATATTTCAATGCATGTGTGATATTCGCATAGATTGATTTCGGAAAGGGATTCGGTTTTTGGAAAACCATTCCGATTTCTCTTCTTAAGCTGACAACATTAATATTGCCACCCAGTATATTTAACCCTTCATAAAGGATTTCACCTTCAGCTCTTGCAGACGGAATTAAGTCATTCATTCGGTTAATGTTTCTCAAAAAAGTAGACTTTCCGCATCCTGACGGCCCAATCAAAGCGGTCACCGCGTTCTTTTCAATATCCATATTCACATGGTGAACCGCTTGTTTAGTTCCGTAAAAAATAGATAGATCTTTCACTTCGAGCACGTGGCGCTGTTTTGGAACGAAAACAGCACGCTCTGGCTTTTCTTTTACCATTTGTACAGACATGTTTTTTCGCCTCTTTCCGTTCTAATTTGCCGTAAGCTTTTTGTAGATCATCGTGCCAAGCCATCTTGCTGCGAGATTAAACACGAGAACAGAAATCACCAGCACCGCAGAACCTCCGTTGGCAATCGCTTCAGCATCCGGAATGATTCCTTGCGTATTTACGTTCCAAATGTGAACCGCAAGTGTTTCAGCTGGCCTGAAAATATTAAGCGGCGATGTTTCAGAAAACGGGTTCCACTCCGTAAAATTAAGACGTGGCGTTGTCAGACCGGCTGTAAATAATAATGCCGCTGCTTCCCCGAACACCCTTCCTGACGCTAAAATTGCTCCTGTGATGATAGAAGGAATCGCACCTGGAATTAAAACCGTTTTTACAGTATGCCAGCGTGATACACCTAAAGCGAGAGAGGCTTCCTTCAGATCTTTAGGGACCGAACGGATCGCATCTTCTGTCACACGCACCATGACAGGAAGGTTAAAAACAGTTAACGCAAGCGCCCCGCCTATGATCGTATATCCCCAGCCTGTTAAGTTGACAAACATCAATAATCCAAACATTCCAATGACAATAGACGGAAGAGACGAAAGCACCTCTATACATGTTCTGATGAAATCAGTCACTTTGTTATTAGGTGCGTACTCAGCCATGAACACTCCGCCGCCCACACCGAGCGGGATTGTAATCAGCATCGTAATAAACAAAATATAAAAGGAGTTAAACAGCTGGTCGCGTATTCCTCCTCCAGCTGCAATGGCGCTCGATTTTGTCGTAATAAAGTCGAAGCTTAGCTGAGAAACACCGTTTATAATAATATAGGAAAACAAGCCTACTAGAATTGCAGCGATAATGGCTGCGCACAAACCAAACATTCCAGTCGCCAGTTTATCTGTTATTTTGCGGTTCATTACACTTTCCTCCTAGATGACAAGTAGCGAATCAGCAAGATGAACAAGAATGACATCACCAGAAGCACAAGCCCCATTGACCACAGCGTATTGTTTTCAACGCTGCCGTATGTGGTGTGGCCCATATTCAGCGTGATGATCGTTGTCAGTGTTCCAGCAGTGTCAAACAGGCTTTCTGGCAATACTCTTGTATTTCCAATGACCATCTGAACAGCCAAAGCTTCACCAAACGCCCGTGCCATACCAAGCACAACAGCCGTCATTAATGTTGGAAAGGCTGCAGGCACTAGTACTTTTCTGATCGTCTGCCATCTAGTCGCACCTAACGCGTAAGAACCTTCTCTTAAGCTCTTCGGAAGGGAAGCCATCGCATCAGCAGAGATCGATGTGATGGTCGGCAGAATCATGATAGAAAGGACAATTGTTCCCGCCAATAAACTGTGCCCTGTCCCGCTCGATTTGAACTGGGCGATAAATGGCACCAATACTGTAAGACCTATGAATCCATAAACAACAGATGGAATGCCGACTAAAAGCTCAATTACCGGCTGCAGCACTTTCTTTCCCCAATTCGGCGCAATTTCTGTCATGAAAATCGCACCTGCAATGCCAAGCGGCGCAGCAATGAGAGCAGAAAGAATCGTTACTGCAAATGATCCAAAAATAAATGGCAGCACTCCATATTTCGGATCAGTATCTGTAGGGTTCCAATTTAGGCTCGTTAAGAATTCAATTGGGCTTACACCATTTACAAGAAAAGATTGCAGCCCCTTAACGCCGAGGAAAATAGTGATCGCAACAGATGCCGCTATCATAATAAGCGCACAAGCTGTCACAATCATTCTTCCCCGAACTTCATCCAATTGCCGATTTTGCCTTGAGCTGATCAAACGCTCGCTCACAGACATATTTTCTCTATTGTTTATCATTGTTTTACACTCCTATGAATGTGTTAAGAGGAGAAACGGTTGTCCCCGCACTCCTCTTTGTATTAAGATCAGCTTTGCTTCCCGTTGGCATCGCGTGTCACTTTCATATCAGTAACTGGAATGTAGCCTTGGTCGGTAACAATGCTTTTTTGAATGTCTTCACTCTTTAGATAATCAAGAAATTCTTTAGCTAAATCTGTTGCTTCACCTTTTGTGTAAGAATGCTGATAAGCCCAGATCGGATACTCGCCAGTTGCAACATTTTTCGCTTCAGGTTTTACGCCGTCAATTGATAGAGCCGTTACTTTGTCATCTGTTAAATATGAGAATGCAAGATATCCAATCGCTCCCGGTGTGTCAGCAATGATCTTTTTCACTGTGTTAGAAGAATCTTCAGTAATGCCTTCTGCAGGTTCTTCTCCGTCAAGCGCATATTTCACAAATGTAGCACGTGTGCCAGAAGAATCAGGACGGTTTACAAGTGTAATCTTTTGGTCTTTGCCGCCAAGCTCTTTCCAGTTTTTGATTTTGCCAGTGAAGATTTTTTTCAATTCATCTTTTGAAATATCCTTCACTCCAGCATCAGGGTTTACAGCTGCTGCCATACCAACTACTGCGACTTGATGATCGACAAGCGCTTTTGCATCGATCCCTTCTTTTTCTTCAGCAAAAACGTCTGAATTCCCGATCTGAACAGCTCCTTCAGAGACTTGAGAAAGCCCTGTTCCAGAACCGCCGGCTTGTACTTGTATATCTGCATCAGGGTTTTCTTCCATAAATTTTTCTGCTGCTGCAAGTACCAATGGCTGCATAGCCGATGAACCAGAAATGGTTAAAGAACCTGATGCCTTTCCTTCTCCTTTTGCAGAATCGCTATTCGTTTTTTCACTTTCTCCTGCATTTCCGCATGCAGCTGCAATCATCATAAAAGCAGCCATCAGAAGCATAAGCACCAATTTGTTTTTTTTCATTTCCTGAATTCCCCCTGCGTATAATGTGTAATTTGTCCTACACGTATAGAGTAAAGGTTCTGTGTAAAAAGGGTTTGAATCGAATGTTAAGCTTTTGTAAATCAGTGCGTTTTTTTGTATAAAAAAAACGCCCACATCATGTGAGCGTTTCTTTTTAGTTATCAGAAGACGTTGTGTTTTCTGCATTCTCTTCAATTTTATCTTTATTCTTTTGCTGAGTATCTTCTTTGTCCTGTTTCGATTTCAGCTCAAAGTATTTATCCAATACCTCTCTGCCGATTTCGTTCGTAATGGTATATTTAGCGCTGTAATCAACATAAGCCCAAGGTACTACTACAGAGATCGCAATCTCAGGATTATCGGCAGGCGCATATGCAACAAGTGTCGTATTATAAGCCGCTGTTCCTGATTTTGATTTATCTGGCCCATCATAGAACGACTGTGCTGTTCCTGTTTTAGCAGCTGGTTTATAAGATGCTGAGGCAAGTTGACTGGCAGCTGTCCCCTTCGTCGCCACTCGTCTAAATCCTGCTTGAACTTCTTTAATATAATCGCTTTTCATGTCGATTTTATTCAGCACTTCTGGCTGAACGGATTGCACGACAGCACCGATTCCTTTATCAGGATTAGGTTCTCTGACTTCCTTCACAAGCTGGGGCTTTAAGCGGTAACCTCCGTTTGCAATCGTTGATACGTATTGCGCCAGTTCCAGCGGTGTATACGTATCGTACTGGCCGATCGCATAATCCAGCAAGAATCCTGTCAATCTGCTTGTTCCTTTATAGCCTGTCATTTCATTTGGAAGGTCAATCCCAGTTTTTACACCGAGTCCAAATTGACTGAAATAATTTCGGAATGTATCAAAAGCCGCAGTATCAATCGGTAAAGCTTGATGCGGTTTATATTCACCTTTACCGATTGCGATTGCAGTTTTAAACATAAATACGTTGGAAGACTGTTCTAAAGCCCTTTGAATATTAACAGGTCCCAAAGTAGTCCACGATTTTTTACCGTTTTTATCCTGGCCAATATACAATGGTTCATCCTGAAAAACTGTATTCAGGTTGATGGCACCGGTTTGCAGGCCAGTCAGAACGGTTGCACCTTTGACAGCTGACCCCATGGCATAAGATGACGTCATATTTCCTAGCGCGTAATCATCAATTTTATATTTTCCGTTTTCTGTTTTAATCTGCTTGCCCGCCATTGTCAGCACTTCACCATTTCTTGGATCCATCATGACAACGAATGCCCGGTCTAACAATTGAGTGCTTGGTCTTGCTTTAGCAGATTTGAGGTTTTTCTCAATAATTTTTTCCACTTCTTTTTGTAAATCAATATCAATCGTAAGCACGAGATCTTTACCGGCTTTGCCTTCAGAAACCGTTTTTGTTCCCGTCACATTGCCGTTTGAATCTGTGATATTTTCAACTTTTGCTTTTTGGCCCTGCAGAAGGCTTTCGTATTGGTATTCCAGATAACTTTTTCCAACCCTGTCATTTCGGCTGTAGCCAAGCGACAGATAATGGTCGAGCAAGTTGGACGGCAATCCTTCATCAGAGCTGGAAACACTTCCGAGCACTGAGCGAAGAAGGTTTTTATACGGATATTCACGTTCCCAATCGGACGTAACATCAACACCCGGCAGTTCGTCTAAATGTTCACTCACTACTGCCATTTCTTTCGCTGATACATCTTCATTTTTGATATATTGAGGGGTCAATGCATATCCTGAATCCATCTGTCTTTTGATAGCAAGGATCTGCATGTCTTTATCCGTCAGTTCATTCAGCTGCTTATCAGTAATCCGTTTTAGCTGTAGCTGATATAAATCGTCATCGGATAATTTTTTGTCTTCAACCTGCTGTCTTTCTTTAGAGGTAATCAGCTTTTTCGCTTCTTTCGGTCTAGTCAAAATCCAATAATCTTTTTTATCCCGTTCTGTTACTTTTTTTGTGTCGACTTTAATCATTTCAGACAGCTTTTTTGCAATCTTTAAACGCTGCTCTTGCGTGGTCGATTTAGATCTGGTGTATGTGATTGCATTTAAAGCCTTATTTGTCACGATGGCATTGAAGTTTCGATCATAAATTTTCCCGCGCGGCACCGCCGAGCTGACTTCACTTTGTTCCTGCTTATTAGCTTGATTTTTGTAATCATCGCCTTGCACGATCTGCTTGATGCCCAGTTCCACAATGATCCAGGTAAATATGACAAAGGCAGCCAAGAATAAAATATTCAGCCGGATCGGAAGCGACTTCTTTTTCTCTTTATGATTTTGCTTTTTTGGTTTATTTCTCCTCATAACATCACCTTTTTCTATTTACAGAAAGAAAAGACACTCAAGTAAGAGTGCCAGTTTTCATTTTAAAGGTTTTTTCGACTTTTTTCTACAGATAACCCCTTTTTGACAAAAAATTATCTTTCACCTTTTAAAAGATTCGGTTCAGTTACCCGTTTTTGGCCGTCTTCTTCCATGGTTTCATTTCCCTCTTCTTTCTCCTTAAAACGGATATCCTTGACAAAGTAATAAATCAGCGGATGTCCTACGCCCAATATAGCAAGTGCCAAAGGAATTCCCACATCCTCTTTCAGAAGGGCCACAATCAGAAGAAAACATAAAATGGAGACAATCCTGCCGGCGTTTAAAAACAATTCCCTCAGCACGATATATTCAATTCTTGCTTTTCTGGCATGCCTCGCCCGTCCTATCACATCATATGTAAGTGATACATATGGAACGAGCAAAAGTGGATAGCCGATGGCAATAAAAACGCCGTATGTCAATAATGTCGTAAAGCTCATATGAAACAGAATCAAAAACAGCGCTCCATACAGAATAAGTCCGCCCAGCAAAATCGATTTTTTTCTGTTCTTTTTCTTAATCAGCCTGGATGCAAAGTAGTAGGCAAAGAAGGAAACAGCTGAGTTGACGAGGCCAAATGTGCCGAGAGCCAGTTCGCTGTTTGTCTCAATAAATACAAATACACTGATTAAAAAGACAAAAATCCCTTCTCTCAAACCCTGAAAAAAATGCGCATTCGTAATTCTCCGCCAGTTCATATTGCTATGGCGCTCTCCAAATACTTTGCTCAGCATAAAACGGCCCTTTGATTCTCTCCGCTTTAAAAAAAAGCTCATCACGACAGCCAAGGCAAATAAACTGAGGGAGAGACTGAAAATCACTGTATAACCCGTATTATTTTCAAGCCTCGAGATAACGAATCCCGCTACAATCGGGCCGATCATTCCTGCAGAGGAAGAGAGAATACCCATAAATCCGTTGAAAAAGTCCCGCGTATCCGGCTCTGTTATTTCAAAGGTCAGCACGTTAAACGCAAGCCAATAAAAGCCATAGCCCACTCCGAGCACCGCGCCGATCAGTACAAGCCGGCTGGCCGCCGTTTCTCCGGCTAAAAGAACACTTAAATAAAAGGCAGCTAAAAAAATCACACCGAACCTTAAAATGAACACCCTGTCTATTTTTTTGGCTAACCGTCCAGCCAAAAAAAAGGTTATCGGCTGCATTATCACAATGGATAAATTATATATCGCTAAATCAATAAATTTCCCTGACTGTTTCCAAAGATACACATTAACAAATGTATTGGACAGTGCAATTCCTAGCGAATAAAGCCCGCCAATGGTCAGCAGAAAGAGTAATCCTTTGTTTACGTCTACATCGCCAATCACTTTTTTTAGTTTGCTCATTACTGACTCCCCTTTACTATCCCTTAGTCTGTCTCACTCAAACCGAGATATGTAAAAAGAAGACATAAAAAAACAAGGCCCTATATTGAGGACCTTGCTTGTGTCATTATTTTGCTTCGCTGTATAGACGAGCCACTTCGTCCCAGTTCACAACATTCCAGAACGCTGAAATGTAGTCAGGACGGCGGTTTTGATAGTTAAGGTAGTATGCATGCTCCCAAACGTCAAGACCTAAGATAGGCGTTTTGCCTTCAGAAAGCGGAGAATCTTGGTTTGGCGTGCTTGTGATCTCAAGTTTGCCGTTGTTCACAACAAGCCATGCCCAGCCAGAACCGAAGCGTCCAGCTGCTGCAGCTGCGAATTGCTCTTTGAATTTGTCAAAGCTTCCAAATACACTGTTGATCTCATCAGCAAGCGCGCCAGTCGGCTCGCCTCCGCCGTTTGGAGATAAAAGCGTCCAGAATAATTTGTGGTTCGCGTGTCCGCCGCCGTTGTTGCGGACTGCAGTGCGGATGTTTTCAGGAACAGAATTAAGATCTGCAACAAGCTCTTCAACTGATTTGTTTGCAAGAGCAGTGTTTCCTTCAACCGCTTTGTTTAAATTTGTAACGTATGTGTTGTGGTGTTTCGTATGGTGAATAGTCATAGTTTCCTTGTCGATATGCGGTTCTAAAGCATCGTACGCATAAGGTAATTCTGGAAGTTCGTAAGCCATGATAATTCCTCCTTAATATATATATGTACTGAAATGCCGCTTCACAGCGAGCCTTTCTTCATTCAATGTAACAAAAGAATGCTTGGTAATCAATGAAAATGCTCACATTTTGGCTCATTTCAGCGGACATATTTCACTTTAACCGATAATCCGCCCTATTAAACCTGCCGCCCACAATTCTTATAGGACCGTCCATAAAAAATATCCGATCATCAAAAGCTGTATGATGCCCTTTGCAATAACCCCTGTTAAAAAGCCAATGAGTGAGCCGAGACCGATTTTAAACGCTGACTTTAAGTCCTTTTGATGGACGATAAGTTCTGCACAAACCGCCCCGATAAACGGCCCTAATATGATCCCCGCAACCGGAATGACGAAAGGCCCGATTAATAAACCGATCGTGCTTCCCCATATGGCGGCTTTGCTTCCGCCGAATCTTTTTACTCCAAGCAGATTAGACACGTAATCTGCGGCGAATAATACTGCGGCAAAAACAGCTTCAATGAGCCAGAACATATAAGAATACGGACCGAACGAAAACAAAAATCCATACAATACAAAGCCAGCAACGATAAATACTACACTTGGAATAACGGGATACACCAGCCCGATAAAGGCGATGATAAATACCGCCGCAATCACCAGCCAATACAACAAATCCATGACATCCATCCTCCCTTTTTACATCCATCTTCTTCATGTCTTCCTTGTATTCACACGCAGGCAACGATACAATAAGCAACATATATTAGTATAGCTAGGAAGTGAAGATAGTGAATGTATTTCAGCTTTTCATCAAAAGTACATACTCTCCCCGTGATATTGCAAAAACAAGATTTCAAGGAATCGGAAAAGCGATTCTTTATGTATTTTTGCTCTCTGTCCTTTTTGCAATTCCAACCGCTTATTATGTAAGCTCAGGGACCGTAAAATCAATGAACGGCTTTAAAACCGTTTTAAACAAAGATTTCCCTGATTTCACAATTTCAAACGGCAAACTTCAAACGGATGAGAAAAAAGCCACGGAATCACAGGCAAATGGTTTCGTTATCGTGTTTGATCCGACAGACGCCTACGGCACCGAACAAATTGAAGCAAAGCAAAACGCGATCGGCATCCTTCAGAACAAATTTGTTTTGGCCATTGACGGACAAGCCCAAGAAATGCCTTACTCAATGATGCCGTCAGAGTTAAAGAAAAAAGATGTCATTGCAGGTTTAAATCAAAATAAAACGATGATCGTAACTGTTCTTTCGGCTCTCATTTTTCTCGTAACAGCCGCAGGAAAATTTATTGAAGTATCATTTTTAGCGCTAATCGGGGTAATCATTAAGAATTCACAGAAAAAACATCTGTCCTACCATCAGCTCTGGAAGCTTTCTGCTTATTCCATCACCCTTTCGACTGTATTCTTTACGATTATGCGAGCGTTAGAAGTGACAGTTCCAAGTGAATTTTTGCTGAACTGGTTTGTCAACTTTGTCATCCTGTTTCTTGTTTTAAAAGAGATTCCTTCCAAAAAAACTGCTGTATAATCCGAGACTGCCTTGGCAGTCTCTTTTCTTTTGTCATGAATCTAATTGGACAAGCATACTATGGTATAAAATTTCGTATGCGGGAGGAAAAGCGATGAAGCGTCTCACTTTTGTATGCAGTTTTGTTTTTATTCTTTTTATTCTTTTTTATGATCTCAAAATTGGAACAATACCCATTCAGGACCTCCCTGTCTACGAAGCATCAGCAAAAACGGCTGCACAAGAACCAGCATATAAAACAGTGAAGGTAAAGCCGGGTGATACGGTTATGTCGATTGTCGGATCAGCAGGTTCTCCAGACGACATTGTAAAGGATTTTGAAGCACTGAATCCGAATGTGAAAGCCAACGCCATTCAAGCAGGAACAGCGTACAAATTCCCGGTCTACCCTTAATTAACGTTAATTTCTTGTCAGTTCGGCGAAGACACTGTTACAATA
>NZ_JAVAXX010000330.1:0-6303 GCF_042709275.1 Bacillus sp. LR_5
AGAATGTTAGTTTCGCTGAGTTTGTCATCATTATTAACATTATTTTTTATTATGCTTATGGCTTCTGGGATTAGTGGACTATTGTTTTTACATCCGCGAGTACCCTTGAGTTTTGTTCGCATTCATATTGGGATCTTGGCTTTACCACTTTTGGTTTCCTTACTGATTCTTGCCAATAGTGGTGTGAGTGGAAATGTTGGCCCTTGGCACTTAGATTCCTTAGCTTGTTTAATGACTTTCTTTGTTCTTGCAATTGGATTCATCATTCAGCGTTTTTCTGTACGTTACTTAATGGGGGATCGATCTTATCGAAAATATTTTACGCTTTTTACTTTCACAACAGGAGCTGCTTCAATGACATGGTTAAGTGGTGATCTCCGCTTGATGGTTCTATTTTGGGGAGCGACTCTTGTTGGATTAACCTTACTTATTAGGTTAAACAGTGCTTGGCAAGTGGCTAGTGAAGCAGCCAAAATTTCTGGCCGGTTATTTTTGTTAAGTTGGTTTTCTTTGTTTTTTGCGATGATGTGGCTTTTTCATGCCACAGGTCAATGGCAGCTATCATTGGTTGTAACAAATGAAAGTTTAGCTGGGCTGGGAGAATGGGAGAGAACAGGGATTCAGCTATTGATTGTACTGGCGGTGATCATTCCTGCAGCTCAATGGCCGTTCCAAAGATGGTTGGTTGAGTCTATTGTTGCTCCCACCCCAGTTTCTGCAATTATGCATGCAGGTTTAGTAAATGCTGGAGGAATAATCCTAACTCGATTTTCACCTCTATTTCATGGTGGTATCGCTTCGATTATCTTACTTCTGCTTGCTGGCATTTCTGTATTGATTGGAACTGGAATTAGTTTAGTTCAGGTTGATTATAAACGCCAGTTAGTAGGCTCCACGATTGGACAAATGGGGTTTATGCTCATTCAGTGTGCATTAGGCGCCTATATTGCAGCCATTATTCATCTTATTTTACATGGTTTATTCAAAGCTACGTTGTTTCTACAAGCTGGTTCAGCAGTAGGGCGTCATGAAGTATCGGCTCGCACTAATGAAAGAACATCCTATTTATGGATCATGGCTGGTCGGATTTTATCCTTAGTTATAGGTGTTGCTTTTTGGCTCACTGCTCCTGGAGACGGGTATCACTTAATCAGTGCGCTGATCTTAGGGTGGTCATTGTCCGTTTCTTGGACTCAGCTTGTCGCTTTTGGAGAGGGCCGAATTGGCCGAATTGCCGGCTTAACTGTTTTAGGAGGAGCAGCCCTCGTATATTTTATCATTCATCACCTTTTCTATAAGTGGCTGCATACAACCATTTTTCAAAGTGTTCAACCTCCAATGTCAGCTGTCATGATTGTCGTATGTCTCTTACTCTTTGGCAGTGCTTTAGGTACGTGGGTTGCTCGTCATCGTTCTTCCGTTTTTTTTGCGGTACTCTATCTTTGGTTAGTCCGATTAGGTGAAGCAAAACCAAAGTCAGTAGAGAGTCACCCAGACTACCTTAAACAATATATTTCATAAGGAGCTAATCTGAGATGGGCATTACATCC
Organism: Bacillus sp. LR_5; assembly: GCF_042709275.1. Lineage (NCBI taxonomy): Bacteria > Bacillati > Bacillota > Bacilli > Caryophanales > Bacillaceae > Bacillus > Bacillus sp. LR_5. The sequence continues at coordinate 1,551 of NZ_JAVAXX010000330.1, forward strand.
GTATTAACGAAAGATAATGTAAAAAAGATAGATACAGATATTGATGTTCAAGAAAGGGATCTTAACGTTTTCATTACATCTGCCAGCCGAGTGATTGCGCCACTTTGGCCTATTTCTACATTTGCTGCACGTAATCCGTGGATGGGACTTGAAAACCAACCTTTTGATCAGGTTGCAAGTTGGTTGAAAAACACTCGCGATGTTGATATATACCCTAGTGCGTCTATGATCCGTTCAGCAAAGAATAAAGGTGAGATTGATGAAGATTTTGTGGAAATGGGGCTGCAGCGTTGGCTTGATTCACATTCCTATCACATCCCACGGGACGTGGCAGAGCGATTTTGTCATGCTGCATTAAAGTTAGATCCCCTGCCTTCCGACCTTTTATCATCACATAAGCTGGAGAAATTAGTAAGTGAATGTAGTGGATTGGATCATATCGAGAATGTGTTTATGCAGCCACTAAGTTCGCATATAGAGAATCAAGATGGTGAAAGGCTAGTCAATATACTAGATCATCATGTCATTAAGTGGAGTAAATTATATCTTGATGACTCTCAAGCAGGCTGGACAATGCCTAATCGTGAGGAAGGTTTCTATCGTGCTTGGCAGCATCTCATTCAATATGATCCAGCACTTAGCAAAAAGCAGCGAGAAAGGGTAAAGGGTTGGCCGAAAGAGGCACATTTGGCTTTACAGAAAGCTTTATTCGCACTAGAAATCCCAGAGTCAGAAATCCAGACTTATCTTGAAGGTCATTTACTTTCATTACCTGGATGGGCAGGGATGCTGCTTTGGCGCTCCCAACAATCGAGCCACGAACATGCACTCCTAACAGAATACTTAGCGGTTCGAATATCCATGGAGTGGGCTCTTATAAAGCCATACTTACCTTTGAATGAACGATCTAAGAAAACAATTTCAATTGCTCCCCTTATAGCAGCTTGGATTCATTGGGGTGGGCTTACATTAGAAGAATGGTCACAGATGACGGCCATTGAACAAAACGAATATTTATCATTTGCCTACAGCTTTGATGAGAAACTTCGCAAGAAACTTTGGTTAGAAGCTTGGGAACAAACGTACACTGATCGATTAAGCCAGAAGATCATCTCGAAACAACGTGAAACCGGCGGTGAAAAATCTGCATTAGCTCAATTAGCATTCTGCATCGATGTACGATCAGAACCTTTTCGTCGTCAACTAGAAAAAGAAGGCCCGTTTGAAACGATTGGTATTGCTGGTTTCTTCGGGGTTCCGATTGCAACTTGTGAACTTGGCAGTAAACACAGTCATGCTTCCTTGCCGATCATACAAAAACCGCAAAATAAAATAAAAGAGTTCGCAGATGAGGATGTATTCAAAAAATACAATCAACGGAAGCAAGCAATTCATTCTTTAAGCCATACCTTTAAAACGATGAAGCAGAATGCGCTTTCGAGCTTACTACTGCCTGAGCTAAGCGGACCTTGGCTTACTCTGCAAATGGCAGCCCGTAGCTTTGTGCCAAGAAAGGCGGGTCGTTTCATTCGTAATCTCCGTGAGGCTTGGTTGCGCAAACCTGATACAAAACTCTCGCTTCATCATGATACTACAGAGGCAGAAATACCTGTGGGTTTTACTGATGAAGAAAAAGTGAACTATGCTCGCCAAGCATTAAAAATGATGGGGTTAACAGAAAACATCGCACCCTTGGTCGTGATCTGCGGGCATGGCAGTCAAAGTACTAATAATCCTTATTCCGCAGCCCTTGATTGTGGTGCCTGCGGTGGAGCGGCCGGTGGATTCAATGCTAGAGTTTTAGCTGCTTTATGTAATCTATCAGAGGTACGAGAAGCTCTTTTAGCTGAAGGAATTCAAATTCCTGAGGATACGGTTTTTGCAGCAGCTGAACATAATACAACAGTAGATGAATTACATTGGCTTTATGTACCAGAGCTTTCCGAAGCTGCACAAGAAGCATTTGAACAAATTGAAGCCGTTATGCCGAAAGTGAGACATCATGTAAACGCAGAACGTCTAGCCCAATTACCGAATTTCCAATCGAAGCTAAAAAATCCGAAGGCTGAGGCAAACCGATTTGCGGAAGATTGGAGTGAGATACGTCCGGAATGGGGACTGGCTCGTAATGCCGCCTTTATTATCGGTAAACGTGAACTAACTCAGGATTGTGATTTGGAAGGCAGAGCCTTTCTCCATAATTATGATTGGAAGCAGGATGAAAGCGGTGAACTCCTAGCAAATATTATTGCAGGACCTGGAACTGTGGCCCAATGGATTAATTTACAATATTACGCATCAACGGTAGCGCCTCATTATTATGGCAGCGGAAATAAAGCAACTCAAACCGTTACTGCAGGTCTCGGCGTTATGCAGGGGAATGCAAGCGACTTGTTAGCCGGACTGCCTTGGCAATCCGTCATGGAATCAGATCACGAGGTCTATCATTCTCCTCTTCGTTTATTGATACTCATCCAAGCACCTAGAGAATATGTAGAACGGTTATTAAATAATGACTCAGCATTTCTGCAAAAAGTTCAAAATGGATGGGTCCGACTGGCTAATATTGATCCAGAAGGATGTTGGGAAAGCTGGTAATGATGAATCTAAGCATTTATCAAATGGATTTGTTATTCAAAATAAAAATGATAAACATAAGGAAGAGGTGTGCTGTATGAATGTAAACCAAAATAAAAAAGTATTATTTTTGACGGATATTGAAAACGGTTTGGAGCCTATTTTACAAGAAGCGACTAACACTTCTGCAGAGAATATGTTGACTATACAAAGCTATGGTGCCAGTATTTCACATCCTTATGGAGAAATCATGAGGTCTGTTATTTTTGCGATTTACCAGGAAGATGTTGAGGAGATTTTTGTAGTAGGAACAAAAGATAAGAAGACTTCCGCAGGTAATGGACTAACTCAACTTGAAACAATGAAAGATAAAATACAAACATTGGATTATCTGTTTCAAAATTGCAAGCCTGAATTTTTAGGTGGTACGGTCGATGAATGGCTAAATGAAAATAGCAGTGACACCATTGAAAAAAGTGTTGATATGATTCGACATCATCCCCTAGTGCCGTCATATGTTAAAGTTCGAGGTTTACTCGTTCATCATAAGGATGGAAAACCCTCAATTATGGAGGGTCCTGATGCTAAAACAGGTCAAGCCATACCTGATCATTGCTTGTCACGATGAAATACAGGTTCAACTTCTAAACGCACCTATATATGGAGAAAGCAGTTCTAAGGAGATTGTATGAGCGCTAATTTAACTGATTTTGTCACGAAAACAATAGAGGACATGAACTCGTTTGATCGTGAAAATATGGAATGTATGAAAAAACTAATTAGAAAAGCAATTGATTTTTATCATCTTAAATCTTATGAAGAAGTTGAGGAAACCCATTCAGGAAATGTTCGATTTTTGCATGTCCACTCTATGATGGAAGAAAATATGTTATCCAAAATGATAGTGGTCACAAGAAACGGTAAAACTGATTTGGATATTGAAGGTGTATATGAAGGATATGTTGTAAGAGAATATTAATGAGACGAAATCACAAGTAGAATATGCCAATTTTTTTGCTCAGGAGATGTATTAGATATGAAAAAGTCGAAGGGTTCTATTGAATCAGAGATCAGTAAGTCCATTACTCAATGGGAGAAGGATTATCTTGGGCGGGGGTCTGTATCTGTTAAGACTGATATACTGCGGGACATGATCATCGTCAATTTAAAAGGGATTTTAACACCAGCCGAATATGTAGTTTGTGGATCAAAAGAGGGTATGTTATCTATCAAACAAACTCGTTCAGAGTTAGTCGAATCAGGTATAGAAGGCCTTAAGGATATTATCTTAAAAATAACCGGAGAAAAAGTGAAAAGTTTTCATACTGATTTAAGCTCCCGGACAGGTGAACGAGTGATGGTATTTAAATTATGTAATGATCTAGAGAAAAATTTGGAAAAGATCTTATAATCTAAAGAAAATAAAATGTTTTGACGGTATGGAATCTCTTGTGAATTGAACATAATGAACTGCCGCTTCTTTTGTTTTACAATTATGGCATCATTGATAACTTTTATTCATATCCTAAGCTGACATAAAGAGATATCAATTCATAGTACACTGTTGTGTTATTCCTGTCGAAAGATCTAACATCCGCTGTTGTTATGAGCGGATGTTTTTTACATCTAAATTTGCTGCTGGTGATTAGTCACTTGAACAATACCAAATTCATTTTAATTGAAAACATCCTTGTCACCTGCTGGGTTCCTCCAAGTGTTTAGTGACATGATTATGAGACCAATTTCGTAAAGCTTGATGATAAATTTAAGTGGTGAGCAAAATTGATATGCTGTCTTCAGTTTCATTTCACGGAATTAGTCAGAGATAAACCTTTAATTAAATATATCCAAAAAACGGATTGACATATCGAAATATAACGATATAATAATCGATATGGAACCAATTGAAGTATTCAAAGCCTTATCAAATGAATCAAGGCTGCAAATTTTACAATGGCTGAAGGAGCCCGATCGTCATTTTGCACCCCATGAAGGGATTGATATGAACACAATCGGGGTATGTGTCAGTCAAATAACAGACAAATTGAAAATGACGCAATCGACAGCTTCTCAATATCTTACCATCCTTTTAAGAGCCGGCTTGATTAAGGCGGAGCGTATTGGAAAGTACACATATTACAAAAGAGATGAAGAAGCCATTGGGAAACTTGCTGAC
>NZ_JAVAXX010000331.1:0-6297 GCF_042709275.1 Bacillus sp. LR_5
TGACGCGAACCGTACATATGCGACTTCATCAATCTTAGCCAGCCGGTCCATCACCATTTCTCCGACGAGCTCGCTTTTCACCTCAGAGCAGCCTTGATTGCGAAGTTCTTTTTCAATATCAAAGCACATGTCTTCAAGCGTTTTGAGTGAAACAGGTCTTTTTTCACATGCTTTTATGAGACCGCGCAGCATTTTTTCTCTGCTGAATTCCTCACGCACACCTTCTTTTTTCACGACGATGAGCGGGGTTTCCTCCACTTTCTCAAAGGTCGTAAACCGGTAGTGGCAGGATTCACACTCGCGTCTTCGGCGAATCGATTTTCCGTCATCCACAGGCCGTGAATCGAGGACTCTCGTTCCGTTATGCTGGCATGAAGGACATTTCAATAAAATCAGCTCCCAACTATTTCGTTCCCTGCAATGTATTTTCGGCAGCCTCCGCCTTTTAAAATAGATGTGAAAGCATCTGTCGGGAGAGCCGTTGTGTAAAGCTGTGTCTACAGCATCTGGTGGTTTGTGAAAATCTCTTTCTTATTTTACAAAAAAAACGAAAAAAGAAAAAGCTGGACCACCCTTGTTTCTTTATAAAAATAAAAGGAGCATAAGCTAAAAAGCGCATAATGGCTTTCTAGCTTCAGCTCCCTTTGTGTTCGTGTTTACTATAGTACTTTCGCTTGCGCCTGTTTAATTTGCACAGGCCCCATTCCTCTTGGTATTTCAATGTTTTCTCTTGTATCAGCATGTAATGCCTCTGCGATGTAATCAGCAGCGACATTAGGATCTAAGTCTCCACAAGTATAAACATCAATGCTCGCATATCCGTGCTCAGGAAAACTGTGAATTGTTAAGTGTGATTCAGAAATAATCACAACTCCGCTTACGCCTTGCGGTGCAAATTTGTGAAATGCAACCTCGCGCACCTCAGCACCTGATTTTAGAGCAGCATTTACAAACGTTTTTTCAATAAAATCCATGTCATTCAGCTTATCAAAATCGCATCCCCATAGCTCGGAGATAACGTGACGCCCCATTGTTTCCATAGTCATGGACCCCCCTTAACAAGAATTAAAAAGTGAAATTCCAACAACTGGGTCGGCCATTTACCACGGGGGAAAGTTAGTCCGGAGAGGTCCTAACCCTTTAAGTAATTCCGAAACAGTCTCAAGCAAGAAGTTCACGAAAAATAGTATACTGTGTTTAAGTCTAATTTGCAAGGTGCGTTTTTTCAGAAATATGCTGTTAAGGGTTTTTTCTTTAAAATGTGTCCATGACCTTATTTTATACAGCAGACGGATGTTTCATTCGTGCCGCTACATGACGGATCAGATCAACAACTCTGCAGGAGTAGCCCCATTCGTTGTCATACCACGCCAGTACCTTTACTTTCCTGTCTTCCATTACCATTGTTGTAAGCCCGTCAATGACCGCTGAATGAGGATTCGTATTATAATCAGTCGAAACGAGCGGTTCATCTGAGTAATCAAGTACACCGTACATCGACGTTTTGGCAGCGCGTTTAAATGCCTCGTTTACTTCTTCAGCCGTAACATCCGTTTTCAGATCAACAACGAGATCAACCAATGAGACGTTCGGAACAGGGACACGCAAGGCGAGGCCGTGAAGTTTTCCTTTCAGATGCGGCAGCACAAGTGAAAGCGCCTTTGCCGCTCCTGTTGTCGTCGGAATGATGGATTCACCGCAAGCCCGCGCCCGGCGCAAATCTTTGTGCGGGTTATCAATATTTTTTTGGTCATTCGTATACGCATGAACTGTAGTCATCAGACCGCTCTCAATGCCAAACTCTTCATCCAGCACTTTTACAACAGGCGCAAGGCAGTTTGTCGTGCATGACGCATTTGAAATAATGACGTGGCGCTCAGAGTCAAATTGGTCCTCATTTACGCCCATCACAATGGTAACGTCTTCATTTTTTCCCGGAGCGGTCAAAATCACTTTTTTTGCGCCTGCTTCTATATGGCCCATCGCTTTATCTTTAGCATTAAACTTCCCTGTTGCTTCGACGACTATGTCAATATCATATTCCCGCCAAGGCAGCTGTTTTGGATCACGGCTGTTTAACAAAAGCACTTTCTTTCCATTTACGATCAGGCTGTCTTCACCAGCCACAACCTCTTTGTCGTATCTGCCGTGAATTGTGTCATACTTTATTAAATGAGCCAGCGTTTCTGCGGAATAGCTGGCGTTAATGGCCACTACTTGAATTTGATCGTCTAACATCGCTTTTCTAAAAACCATTCTTCCGATTCTTCCAAACCCGTTGATCGCTACTTTTACCTTCATGTTGGACACCCCTTATCAATTATGCCATCCTAATTTGTTACTATCTAAAATTAGTATAACACATTAAAACAAATTCGCCAGTACATATTGATAAAAATCAACGATTATAACGCTAATTTATGATGCATCTTATGTTTTCTTGCACAGAATATCAGGCGTAAGAACCAAAAAGCAGCCAGCGCTCCGCACTGACTGCCCTCATGCTTTATGATTCCTGTTTTAACTTATCATTGAGCACACTTTCTTCTAGCACAGAAAATGTATCCCCGTACACTCTGTTAATATGATTCGCTCCCCAAGCACACAGCATATCTAAAATCCCTTCTAAGCTGCGGCCGTATTCGCTGAGCTCATATTCCACTTTGGGAGGAACTTGATTATATACGATTCGGTTAATGACACCGTCCGCTTCCAGCTCGCGCAGCTGCTGAGTCAGCATTTTTTGCGTGATATTGGGCATTAGGCGTTTTAATTCGCTTGTGCGTTTTTTTCCGTGCGTCAAATGGCATAAAATGACGCATTTCCATTTCCCTCCAATCACTTCAAGAGTCGCTTCAACAGAAATGTTATATTTTTTCTTCTCCATACAATCCATTCTCCTCACAGGCACCAAAAAGTGACTATAGCACTTCAAAGTACGTACTTTTATTTCTTAACGATATGTTTCATAATCACATTTGCCGGCTGATTTGAATCTGCTCTTTTTTATTTATATAGCTTACTCGGCAGAATTTCAATCATACAACACATCTTACAAAGGAGGAACATCATGACTTCAGCCAAAAGCAGTATTCCTGCACTACTGGCTTTGGCCGTAAGTGCATTCGCAATAGGGACAACTGAATTTATCAGTGTCGGCCTTTTGCCGCTCATTGCTGATGACCTGCATATTCCAGTCACGACAGCAGGATTAACCGTTTCCCTTTATGCGCTCGGCGTTACATTTGGGGCACCTATATTAACTTCATTGACCTCAAGCATGTCGCGTAAGACACTATTGCTTTGGATCATGTTTATTTTTATTGCCGGTAATACGATGGCAGCAACCGCTTCAAGCATCGGGATTTTACTAGCAGCACGTGTGATATCGGCATTTTCGCACGGTGTGTTTATGTCGATCGGTTCGACAATCGCAGCGGATATTGTCCCGGAAGATAAAAGGGCTAGCGCGATTTCAATTATGTTTACCGGCCTCACGGTGGCAACTGTAACCGGAGTTCCTTTTGGGACATTTATCGGCCAGCAGTTCGGCTGGCGTTTCGCCTTTATGGTCATTATCGCCGTCGGAATCATTGCTTTCATTACAAATGGCATTCTTGTACCGTCCAAATTACGAAAAGGGACGAAAACAACGATGCGGGATCAATTGAAGCTTGTGACAAACAGCCGGTTATTGCTTTTATTTGTCATTACAGCGCTTGGATACGGAGGAACATTCGTTGTGTTCACGTATCTGTCTCCCCTGCTTCAGGAAGTAACAGGCTTCAAAGCCGGGACTGTTGCAGTGATTCTGCTCGGATACGGAATAGCTATTGCTATCGGCAATATGATTGGCGGAAAGCTGTCAAACCGAAATCCGATTGCCGCTTTATTCTATATGTTTATCGTACAAGCAATCGTTCTATTCGTACTGACATTTACAGCCCCCTATCAAGCAGCAGGGCTCATTACCATTCTCTGTATGGGATTGCTGGCCTTTATGAACGTGCCCGGCCTTCAGGTGTATGTCGTCATGCTGGCTGAGCGTTTTGTCCCGAGTGCAGTTGACGTCGCATCCGCAATGAATATCGCTGCCTTTAATGCAGGAATCGCGCTTGGGTCATACCTTGGCGGTGTGATCACCGATTCAATCGGATTGATTCATACCGCTTGGATAGGCGGATTAATGGTGGTCGGTGCAGTCATTTTAACAGGCTGGAGCCGCTTAATGGAAAAACGAGATCGGCAGGAAGCCTGACAATTTTAAAGGAGGAAATGAACATGACAACACATTTACAAGCAAAAGCAACACTTCATAATGGGGTAGAAATGCCTTGGTTCGGCCTCGGCGTGTTCCAAGTGGAAGAAGGATCTGAACTGGTAAACGCAGTTAAAACTGCCATTGTTCACGGGTACCGCAGTATTGATACTGCAGCTATCTATGGAAATGAAGCTGGCGTTGGAGAAGGGATTCGGGAAGGCATTGAAGAAGCAGGCATTTCAAGAGAGGATCTGTTTATCACATCGAAAGTATGGAATGCGGATTTAGGCTACGAAGAAACACTCGCCGCGTTTGAAACAAGCCTATCCAAACTCGGTCTGGATTATTTGGATCTATACCTCATCCACTGGCCTGTAGAAGGAAAGTATAAAGAAGCTTGGAGAGCGCTTGAAACGCTGTATAAAGAAGGCCGTATCAAAGCGATTGGCGTAAGCAACTTCCAAATTCACCATCTTGAAGATCTGATGACGGCAGCTGAAATTAAGCCTATGATTAACCAAGTGGAATTTCACCCGCGCCTCACACAAAAAGAGTTGATAAGATACTGCCAAAATCAGGGCATCCAGATGGAGGCTTGGTCACCTTTAATGCAGGGGCAGCTGCTGGATCACCCTGTATTGGCTGACATCGCTCAAACATACAATAAATCTGTCGCACAAATTATTTTGCGCTGGGATCTGCAGCATGGCATCATTACGATTCCTAAATCAACGAAGGAACACCGCATTAAAGAAAATGCAAGCGTATTTGACTTTGAATTAACGCAGGATGACATGAACCGAATCGATGCACTGAATGAAAACTTGCGAGTCGGTCCTGATCCGGACAACTTTGATTTTTAATGGCAAAAAAACACCGTTCAATATGAACGGTGTTTTTTGTATTATGCCCAGCAGTTCATGATTTCATCAAGCTGCCTTTCGGTCTCTTCAAGCGTGCCGCTGTTATCGATGACTTGATCTGCTCTTGCTGTTTTTTCCTCTAAGGACATTTGAGAGCGGATACGGCTGACTGCTTCTTCTTCCGTCAGCTGATTGCGCTTCATCAGACGTTCCAGTTGAAGCTCTTTTGTCACACTGACCACGATAATTTTATCAACCAATGATTCCAATTTGCTTTCGAACAATAGCGGGATATCCAATACAACAAATGCCTCCCGATTTGCAACGGCTTCATCACGGCGATTGAGCATTTCCCGCCTGACTGCGGGATGAACAATTGCATTTAAAGCGAGACGCTTTTGTTCATTTGTAAATACCAGCGCTCCAAGCTTTTTTCGGTCTATATCGCCATTTGAGAGCAGTATGTCTTCACCGAATTCGTCAATGATTTGCCGGTAGGCCGGCATCCCTTTTTCTACCGCTTGTTTTGCAATGATATCTGCATCTATAACTGTTATTCCTTTTTCAATCAGCATATTGGCTACCGTGCTTTTGCCGCTAGCTATTCCTCCCGTTAAACCAATGACTAAGGTCAAGAGATCCACTCCTTTTTACAATTTCCAGAGCCCAATCGTGATTAATAGAAGCCCCGGCAAAAACGCCATTTTATCGATCCATTTCCACTTAGACAGAAAATGGCCGGCATTGATTCCAATTGATACAAACAGCGAGCTCATGATTGCCACGGCGATGCTCATCACAATCGGTGAAAAACCGAGAATGGCTGCGCCTATACCTGCTCCAAAGGCATCAATCGATAAGGCAAATCCCAATAAGACCGCCTCAATTCCATTGATCACACCCGATTTGTCGATATCCGCACTCATGGGTTTTCTCAAAATATGAATCACAATTCCTAATGACCGAACCTCTAAATTAAGCAGTGTTTTTTCATGCAAGAGGTATTCTTTATCTTTTGTCGGTTTGAAGAATTGGTACAGAACCCACGCACCGATTCCAACCAATATCAAACCGCCAAGCTTCTCCGTCACATATACAGGAACAAACTTCGTGAGAAAGCTTCCGATCAGCATGGATATAAACATGACAGCACCGGAACAGCAGGCGATAACC
>NZ_JAVAXX010000332.1:0-6295 GCF_042709275.1 Bacillus sp. LR_5
GTCATACAGGCCCTAGTTTGACTGACTACGCACATCGTTGTGCGATTTATAAAAATGAATTAACAGGTACGTTTTGTCTTGTTTAGTTTTCAAAGATCATTACTGCCGCTTAACGAAGCAGCTTTATTACTATAACATTTAGCTTCTTTTAAGTCAACAACTTTTTTCAAAGTATTTAATGAAGCTTTTAGTTGATGTCAGCTGTTTATCAGCGACGAATAATAATATATCACGGATATTATCAAAAGGTCAATACCCAATTTAGGCTGTATGTGAAGAGACATTTTATCGGTTATATTCAATTGTCCATGCTCATAAGATGTAAAACAAGAATGATGGACAAGATAAGGAGGCATCATCAGTGAATCACTTCTATGTGTGGCACATTAAACGGGTAAAACAATTAATTATTATACTTATCGCCGCATTTGCAGCTGCCAGCTTTTTTTATATCCAAAGAGCTGTCCCGCTTCCCGTGTTTTCAACTGACACCGGACCTAAAGCCATTTATAAAGGAGAAACAGACTCTAAAGATATTTCACTTACTTTCGATATCAGCTGGGGTGATGAGAGAGCAGAACCGATACTTAATACTCTGAAAGCAAACGGGATTAAAAACGCAACGTTTTTCCTGTCCGCTTCTTGGGCAGAACGCCATCCCGACACAGTGGCCCGTATCGTAAAGGACGGCCATCAAATCGGGAGCATGGGCTACGCTTATAAAAACTATGCCAATTTAGAGAGCAGCGAAATAAAAAAGGACATGAACCGTGCGCAAACAGCCTTTGAAAAGTTAGGGGTCAAAGACATACAGCTATTAAGACCCCCTACCGGCCAATTCAATAAGAATGTTCTAAAGGTCGCAAAGCAATACAATTATACAGTCGTTCATTACAGTGTGAACTCTCAAGACTGGACAAATCCCGGAGTTGAAAAAATCATCGACAATGTGACCAAGCAAGTTTCCGGTGGAGACATTATTCTTTTACATGCCTCCGATTCTGCAAAACAAACAGAAGAAGCATTGCCTGATATCATCCATCAGCTGAAAGAAAAAGGATTAAAAAATGTAACCGTGGGTGATCTCATCGCAAATTCTGATGCCAAATCCGCAGAGGTAAAGTAATTACTTTGCTGCAAACTTCGGCAGCATCAGCAATTGGAAGGCATTACATGCCATTAAAGGAAAAAGCATTAAATAAAGCCAGTCCTCATCATTTACTCTTAATGCAGGGAACCATTCTAATGCGGTAATCACAACCATCAAAAATAACGATGACACAAATGTTTTCTTAGAGGACTGCTTTTGCTTTATATAAGCTGTAATCACTCCAAAGATCAATAAAAACACCGGTAACCACGCATAGCCAGCCAGCGATTCTCCGCTCTCTCCAAAAAATAAAAAACGCACGTACATTAAATCAAAAGCAACAAACAGGATGAAAAACAACTGCAGCAAATTCCACAAAGAGGAGGACCTTAATATCTCAAGCGCAAACCGATGAACTGTTAAAAACACGAAAAAACCCATTTGGCTGATCACACTGAAAATCATGCCTACACCGATAAACCAAAATAAAACAGAGAAAATCTGCCCCGCTTCAAATGTTAGAAACAGCCCTCTATATTCTCCCCACTTTAAAGCAAAACCCACAATACTCGTGATAAGCGCCCCGACAGCTAAAATAGAAAAGAAAAAACGAACTAAACCACGGCTTTTCATTTCTTTATTCATCCCCTCAAAAATCGCGAACAGCGATATTTTGTTATGTATAATTCCAAACAGATGAATCATATTAAAGGTAAGACAAGTATGTGAAAGGAGCTTAAGCATGTCAAAAGCCAAAACGCTATTGATGAGCTGTTTTTTGTTATTATCTGTAACAGCTTGCGCTCCAAAAGACCAAGCAGCGGATATGGACTATGATCAGACCAAAAAAATGGTTGTTGATATATTAAAAACTGATGATGGAAAGAAAGCTATTAAGGAATTATTAAATGATGATGCCATGAATGAAGCGCTGGTAATTGACCAAGATGCAATTAAAGGAACAATAGAAAAAACACTCACATCAAAAAAAGGTGAAGAATTTTGGAAAAACATCTTTGAAGACACTGATTTTGCTGAGGGATTTGCCAAAACTCTTCAAACAGAGCATGAAAAAGTGATTAAAAAGCTGATGAAGGATCCAGATTACCAGAAGATGCTGATGAGCGTTATGCAGGATCCCGGCATGGATAAAAAGTACAGCCAGCTGGCAAAAAGCCAAGAATTCCGCAGTTATTTAGAAGAGGTTATTAACGAAACACTTTCTAGTCCGCTTTACAAAAAGCAGTTCGAAGATGAGCTGAAAAAAGCAGCAAAAGACACAGCAAAAGAAAGTGAATAAAGGGAAAGCCGGGATCTGGAATCCCGGTTCACCTTTTATACCTGCACTGACATTTTTGCATCTATTTTTTTTGCGATGTCCTGATATATTTCTCCGATTGGATGATTTTCGTCATAAACAGACGGAGCAAATTGGTCCTTATCCCAATCGGGCTGTTTCAATGGGATTCTGCCGAGCAAAGGCACGTTTAGTTCCTCAGCCAGTTTATCTCCTCCGCCTTTTCCAAACACATATTCTCTTTCCCCTGTCTTTGCACTTTCATAATAAGCCATGTTCTCTATGACACCCACGACCTCATGATCGGTTTTAATCGCCATAGAGCCCGCTCTGGCCGCGACAAAAGCAGCTGTCGGATGTGGCGTAGATACGATAATTTCTTTGCAGCTCGGAAGCATTGTATGTACATCGAGAGCAACGTCCCCTGTACCAGGCGGAAGATCAAGAACGATATAGTCTACTTCTCCCCACTCTACTTCATGGAAAAAATTATTCAGCATTTTGCCGAGCATCGGCCCTCTCCATACGACCGGGGCATTTTCTTCTACGAAAAAGCCCATTGACATGACCTTTACTCCAAAGCGTTTAACAGGAAGAAGTTTCTCTCCTTCAATTGTTGGACGCACAGTGATACCCATCATGTCCGGCACACTGAACCCATAAATATCCGCATCAATTAAACCAACCTTTTTCCCTAGACGAGCCAGAGAAATAGCTAGGTTTACTGACACAGTTGACTTGCCTACGCCGCCTTTTCCACTTGCTACAGCAAGAAAGACTGGCGGGTTATCCATATTTAATAATGTTTTTTTCTCAGCTGACGGCGCCCGGAATTTAGCAACCGTTTCTTCAGGCAGCTCTTCAAATCGAAGGCCGACTGTCTCAGCTCCTGCCCCTTTTAATACGTTTACGATCTCTTGCTGAATCTGCATTTGTTCTGCAGTTCCTGTTTTTGCAAGAGCGACTTTTACACTGATATGCCGTTTTTCAGGCTTTATTTTAATTTCCTTAACGGCATCCAATTCTCCCAGAGGTCTTTGAAGAAAAGGTTCGCGCATTTCTCCGACTAGTTTTCTTACTTCATCTTCTCTTATCATCGAACCTCACCCTTTTGTGTATTCGTTTACAATTATTATTATATCATACATAAATGGCGGGTGTCTTATGCTTAGAACCACAAGAAAACCCTCCATTACTCCGGAGGGTCTCCTTTTTCTGTGAAATATCGCAAAATGCCTTTATATATGGAAGATGCCACCTTGTCTTGATATTTCGGTTTACCGAGCAGCGTTGCTTCGTTTGGATTGGATAAAAATCCGACTTCTATAAGCGCCCCCGGTTTGGTGACGTTTTGCATTAAGTAGATACCATGAATCCGCTTTGCTTTCCGGGTTGTGTTTTCCAGATTTCTTCTCAGCTCATCCTGGATGTATTTTGCGACTTTCTCATTTTCCGCATATTTCCCGTAATAAAAGCTTTGGGCTCCGCTCCATTTTTGTGACGGAATCGCATTAAGATGAATGCTGATATAGAGCTCCGCCTCTGAATGGTTTATTAATTTGACTCGTTGTCTTAGATCCTCAGCTTTTCGTCGACTATAGCCTTTTGTTCCTTCTGGAGCGAGATCAGTATCACTTTCTCTGGTCATGATAACAAGCGCTCCTTGTTCTTGAAGATAATCCCTGACTCTAAAGGCCACTTCCAGGGTAACATCCTTCTCTAACAGCTTTCCGCCGACTGCTCCGCCGTCAGGCCCGCCATGACCTGGATCTAGATAAATGATTTTACCGCTCAAGGGCAGGCTCCACGGCTTCCAAGAGTCGTTATTGCTGAACTGATATTTGAACAGAAATAGTAATACGATGAAGCCTAGCAAAAAACTGAGCCATTTAAGCTTTTTCCTCATCCCTTCCCCTCCCGCTTGTCCGTTATTACATAACTATGGGACAGGGCCGGGAAATATGATTACCGCATGCGAAGCTTACACTGTTTTTCTCTTTGAACAAACCCCGCTGTCCACCAATCTTTAATGAACTTGCGTGCCGCTTCATAAACCGTGTTTTTATCAAATGTTGCGTATTGCTCGTGTATCCAATTATAGAGATAATCAAAAAACTCCATACGTAGCTCTTCTTCTTCTCTTGCAGAGCGGGCACTGATACTCTGCATGGATTCTCCGTAATAGCCGAATATCCCAAAACGCCCGCCTAACAAATAAGCTTCAATCGCAAAATCAATACAGCCTTCGGTAATAATATCTCGTTCATCATGTAAAAATGGAAATAATGGTTCCAAACAATCCTTAACAGACTGGATAATTTGTCTCAGAGAGAGTTCTTTGAGCAAGTTCTTTTCTAATTCAAAATCCTTTTGGCGTTTCACATCCATAAAAGACAGTACTTCTGCCATATAAATTCACTCTCCTTTTACCGATTATTTTGAGGTTTGGATGATGAAACAATGCCCGAATTCGGTTGGAAATTCGCCCAAATGAAGGTGTAACATCGATAAAAAATCAGCTTTCTGCAGGGTGCGGAACAAACGTTCTGTAAGTAGTTATGAAAAAAGCAGCCCCTCTAACAGGTCGCTGCTTTTCATACTTTCACGCTTCTTGTTGCAGAATATGTATGGATATATTGGTCTAATACAAACCCGCCTTTATCTTCATAAAAACCAGTAACGATAAAACCGGCATCAATTTGGCCTTTGATTTGGTCTTCTAAGGAATGGCCGAATTCCAGAGCCTCATTATTTTCGATCAGTTTTTTCACTTTATGTTTCGGAAGATCTTCTGGGTCAGCGTATGGAATGGAGTGTTTTACTTTTAAAACACCTTGCTGTTCTAATTCTGTATCAAACAGAAATACAACAGGATTGACAAAACCCGAGATTAGAATGCCGTTCCTTTTCAACACACGGTGCGCTTCCTTCCATACCGGGAGGACATTCTCAACAAAAACATTGGCAACAGGATGTACAATGACATCAAATGATTCATCATTAAATACACTTAAATCGTCCATGCTTCCTTTGACAGTGTGTATCGTGAGACCATCTCGCTCAGCAATCATTCTATCCTGATTCAGCTGTTTTTCTGAGTTATCTAATACGGTGACATCCGCGCCTGCGGCTGCCAAAACTGGACCCTGCTGGCCGCCGCCTGATGCTAAACAGAGTACTTTCAGACCTTTGATAGGCGGAAACCAATCCTTCGGTACATCTTTCATTGGTGTTACCCTTATATCCCAATTGCCTTTTTTTGCTTGTTCGATAACCTGCTGCTCAACAGCAACAGTCCATTCATTGCCTGTTTCTACTTTTTTATCCCAGGCTTTGCTATTATGAGCTACTAACGCATTCATGAATCTTCTCCTTACTTTAATGTATAGAGTATAACAAATATTTCTAGATTGATATCACTTTCCCTTTGCATATTTAGAAAAAAGTTCATAAAAACGCAAAAAAATCACAAAGGAGATATGTGATTTATATCATCAGATTTACTTTTACTTCGTTACATAAAGCCATTAGCAATGAGAGCTATTGTTTCTCCGGGTTAAGAATCAGCAGTGAACTTTAACGGATGAGATACAGTGGTTAGATGAAGCTGGGCTGAGCACATAACGATAATAAACATTGACCGAACTTCCAATTGAATAAGAATGAAAGCTATCATGATTATTACAGTGAGACCGTTTATAAAAAACAATTTGCTTAACGCCGTCAAGCGTCCATTCAGTTGTTATTTTTATGCGAAGCTGCCACGTTTTATTGAAAGAAAAAAGCTCCCAACCCAAGGTCGAGAGCTTTTTGAAAACGTAAAATTAACGTTTTGAGAACTGAGGTGCACGACGAGCGCCTTTAAGACCGTATTTTTTACGTTCTTTCATACGAGCGTCACGAGTCAA
>NZ_JAVAXX010000333.1:0-6279 GCF_042709275.1 Bacillus sp. LR_5
CCCATCATACAGTCTCATTTTCTTGACCAGATCAATATCCGACCGCTTCGGCTCTTTTAACCGGGTAAGGATTGAGAACATCGCGGCGACCTTCAACGTATGCGGGGCAATATGAACATCCGCCACATCGCTTTCTGCGATCATTTTTTCATAAATTCTCTCTTCCTCAGACACTTTTAAATTATAAGGAACCGGCATCACGATGATTCTTGAGTGCAGGGCTTCATTCTTTTTATTAGAAATAAATGAGCGATACTCCGTTTCATTCGTGTGAGCCACGATCAGCTCATCAGCAGAAATTAACGCAAACCGCCCAGCTTTAAAATTCCCTTCCTGTGTCAAGGAAAGCAAGTGCCAGAGAAATTTCTCATCACATTTCAGCATCTCCTGAAACTCCATCATCCCGCGGTTCGCTTTATTCAGCTCTCCGTCAAAC
The DNA here is from genome assembly GCF_042709275.1 of Bacillus sp. LR_5. NCBI lineage: Bacteria > Bacillati > Bacillota > Bacilli > Caryophanales > Bacillaceae > Bacillus > Bacillus sp. LR_5. The sequence continues at coordinate 437 of NZ_JAVAXX010000333.1, forward strand.
CGATAAGCGCGCGGATCTGATTCTGAACCGTACTCGGCGATTGTTGAGAAATCAATACTCCCCGTCAAATCGGCAATATCCTGAGATTTCGGATCAGAGGGACTGAATGTTCCAATTCCCGTACGCTTATCTTCTGAAAAGAAGATGCGCTCCACCTTCACATCCTCAATTCTTCCTCCGTACTCTTCCTCCAGCCTCATGACATTTAAAGGAGAAAGACTTCCTTCTATTCTAATGCCGTATTCCCTGTAAAAGTCATCGCGTAAATGATGGGGGATTAAATGTAGAGGGTCCTCGTGCATCGGGCAGCCTTTAATCGCATATACAGCGCCATTATCTGTCAGCGTGTACGCTTCGAGACCTTTTTTAAGCATTGTGACCAGCGTGGATTTACCGCCGCTCACAGGCCCCATCAGCAATAGAATCCGCTTTCTGACATCTAGACGTTTGGCAGCCGGATGAAAATACTCTTCCACAAGACGCTCCAGAGATTCTTCAAGCCCGAACAGCTCGCGGTCAAAAAAACTGTACTTCTTGCGCCCGTCAATCTCCTCTATCCCGCTGTCTTTTATCATATTAAAAACTCGAGAATGAGCAGATTGCGCGACCATCGGATTTTCTTTAATAATCTCCAAATAATCGGCGAAAGTTCCTTCCCATTTCAGCCGCTGCTCTTCCTCTCTGTACTGTTCAATTTTCTTTAATATATCCATAAGGACCTCCTCTATCATGTTTGATACACTATGCAAATAAGGTACTTTGATACAATCTATGCCGCCATCTCGTGATACATGCTTTGGTTTCTTAAAAATAAAGATACTTATACATCGTTGACAAGGCAGACCGCGACCGTTCATAATAAAGAAAAATACAGAATCATCCAGACTCGGACAGCACGGAAAAATTGAAGAGGGGGAGAGACGGTGAAAACAATCATCATGATGGGTGTCATTGTCACTTTTTTAGTATCAATTTTTACCGCAGGATACGAAAGCAAGCCTGGAAAAGAATAAAAAAGGGTGCTCCTGAAAGAGCACCCTTTTTGTATAACAGAACAATGTTTTACAGTTTTGTTTTTTCTTTAATCTGTGAATGCGGATCGCATTCATATTTGTTTTCGTACTCAATCATTCCGATGCTGCATCCCGGCCCGATGATCACTTCTTTTCCCCTGACGACTGCCGCTTCGGTATTCTCCAAATAAACCCGATCGCCTTCTATGACATCGGCGATCAGCTTCACTTTCTTCCGATTAAAAAAACTCGCGCGTCTTTTCACTGTAATTGTTGTTCCGCCGATTTCCTGCACATAGCTTATATCATGGCTCAATCCCAGCTTGATCTCACCCGAATTTAATAACCCCGAAACATCAACACAGCCTGTGACATGGAACATTTCTGTTTCACAATCACCTTTTACGCTAAGCTTCCCTTTCACATCGCAGGATTCTCCAGTCATATTCCCGCCAATTTCAGTCTGGCCTTTCAGATTGAATCGATCAAATTGAAGTGAGCCGCTGACTTTCATTGTCCCATATATATTGATTTTGCCGGCAGTCAGATCGCCTTTACATTCACTTTCTCCGAGCACACGCAGCCGCTCAGTCTCTGCTTTTCCGAGAAAAAGGCCCGTTCCGTATATGCGGCAGCCTACAGCAGACAACCCTTCTCCAACTACACCTTCTCCTTTGATGCTGACATTGTGATACGCGCCTCCTGCGGCATGCCCAGCGCCATATAATTTTAAATTTCCCAGTTTTGTTGTCTCCATTACGATCCTCCTTACAACTTTGTGGATGTTTCAACCGATGCGCTTGGATCACAGGTATAGTCCCCGCTGTATTCGACGGTTTCAATCTGGCAATCCGGGCCGATGATCACTTTATTACCGCGCACGGTTTTCGCCTTTGTATTTGTCAATTCAATCACGTCACCTTCGATCAGCTCTGCTGTTAGAACAGGCTGCGGCATCAATCTGAGCAATGACAGCATTCCTTTTCTGCAGGTCACTTGAAGATGGCGGCAGCCGATCTCCCGCGCATAGCTTTCCCCTGCAGAAAGCTTAATGATCACCTGGTCTGCATTTAAAAGCCCGCTGATTTTGCATTTCCCTTCTGATTGAAAGGTTTCTGTTTCACAATCTGCTTCCATTACAACTTTTCCGCTAATGTCAATGCCATCAGCCTTGACAGTGCCGCCAAATGTTGATGATCCAGCGATTTTCAATTGTTTTGCAGATACCTCTCCTTGGATAAAACTAGTGCCATTCATCCGGATAGATTCTGCTTCAACGTCTCCATGTATCTTTCCTGAACCGCTGATGGTTACCGCTTTCGCTTTGACGCTGCCGTCAGCTTTTCCGTTTCCATTAAAAGAAAAAGTGTCACACTCCACATCCCCGGCCACTGTCCCGCTGCCATTAATCTCAACAGATTGAAATGTTCCTCCCTTTGAACTTCCTGATCCGTTTATCACCAGCTTTTCCACTACATCCATCGATGGCCCTCCTGCATAAATGTTGTTTTTAATTCCTCTGAAGCTTTTAATAAATCTACCCGTTCCACAACCTTTACGGATGATTCAAACAAAATGCTGTCCGCCGCAGCCGCTATAAAACAAGTTGTGACACCGAGCTTGCGGAGCACAATCAGCTCCGTCTGTTTTTCAATCTCTTCAGTATCATGCTTCTTTAATACCTCTGCAGCCATTTTTGCTTCTGCAAGGCTGACATTTCCAGACTGCAGCAGTCCCTCAAGCACATACAGCGAAAGCAAATCCCTGGATGAGAAAACCGGACTTCCTCCGTCTTCTGAATAGGCTTCAAGAGCAGGCCTTGAAACCAAACCTTTATGAAGCAATTCATCAGCGGTCATGCTGACATCCTTCATTTTCGGCGAAAGCATTTCCCTCATTTCATCCAAAGACAAATTTTCTTTCATCTTTTGAATCATTGATATACGCTTTAAAATCTCCTCTCTCGGAAAAAACGTCTCTTGCCCTGTAAATGTGGATTTACGAATAAACCATTCCTCAGGTATTAAGTTTTTCCGCTTCCATCGATACAGCTGACCGTATGAAATCGATGTTCTTTCAAGTAATTCTTTTTTAGAGATTAATTGTTCTTCCATAAGTCCAGCTCCTTTGATGGGTACATTGTAACATAACACTGTTACGTTGTTAAGCCCAAAAACGAAACAAAGCATTTCAACATCCGCAAAAAAACCCGCCCATCATCGATGAGCGGGTTTTTTCACTATTTTAAATCACGGTAATTTTGCTGGCGCAGCGCTTCATAAACAAGAATTGCGGCAGTATTGGACAGATTTAACGATCTGACGTGCTCTGTCATCGGAAGACGCAGGCAGCGGTCCATATTATTTTGAATTAAATCCTTTGGCAAACCGCTTGTTTCTCTTCCGAACACGAAGAAATAATCCTCGTCAAGATCAGTGTAATCAAATGATGTATGAGGCTGCTGGCCAAATTTTGTAATAAAGAAAAACTGGCCTTTTTCATATGCATCAAACAATTCTTCTAACGAATCATGATACACAACGTTAACAAACTCCCAATAATCGAGTCCGGCACGCTTCAGCATTTTATCATCCGTTGAAAAGCCGAGCGGACGAATCAGGTGTAGCGTTGTATTGGTTGCTGCACAAGTACGTGCAATATTCCCTGTGTTAGCGGGAATTTCTGGTTGATATAAAACGACATGTAATGCCACAATGTTCACCTCTGTTTTTCTTATCCGCCCATCATTATAACATTAATTACTCTTTTGTCGTATCATCAACGATATGAAAAAAGGCATATCGTATTGACGGCGTGTATGCCGTAGAATCCTCATATGACCAATACCTCATCCTGCTGTCATAAGTCTGGGCGTTGACAAGCGGCATATTGCCTTTGTCCTTTGCCACGACAATCGTTGTATGATTAAACCGGCCGTCTCCTTCGAAGTCATAGCAAATCACATCGCCCGGCATCAGTTCTTCCGCTGATTTCACCCGCACCGCACGCAGTCCGGCCTTTGAATTCGACAAATACATTTTCATAGAGTGAGCCACCGTCCAGCTGTAGCTCCATGAGCTTTGTTTCATCCACCAGCCTGATCCCCTGTTCGGATGACCGCGCATCGGCGCGCCTCCTGCATGAAGACACTGAGAAATAAAATTTGTACAGTTATCGCTGAAATTTTTATAAGCAGGATTGCGCTTGTTCCAAAATTTCTCGGCATATTGGACAGCGCCGAGACGATCGTATTGAAAAGCCCTGCCAAACGCTTCTCTTTCCTCTTCAGAATAGTCAATAATACTGGTCCCTTCATGAAATCCAGCCGGCTTTTTCGCAATTTCCTGATCACTAATCAAAATGTGATCATACAGGAAAGCCATTCGCTCCTCTATGTGCTCTTCTATATACAAGCTGTCATCTTGTTCCTTACACACATATTCGTAATGGACGGTATACGAAAGGCAGGTCGTTCCGTCATCCTCAACCCGCACATGATTAATCACGGCCTTTGCTTTCGCTTTTATGATGTCAACTTTACGTTTTTCCAGAAGCTTTTTCTTACGCTCCATGACTTTAAGGTCTCCGACTTGAGACTCCTGTCTCATAGCATGCCCGTTAACCAGAAAGCCCAGCCGCTCCTCCGCTAATTGTTCTAAAATGTGCTTCAAGCTCACCCCACCCGCCATACTTTTTTATAGAGAAAAAACACTTGGATGATCTCAAGTGTTTTTTCCTTCTGCTCTATACGTATGTCAGGACAAGCCTTGTTTAGTCATGCCTGAAGCTTTTAGCAAATCAATTCCTTTTTCAATTTCCAGCTTTGCCTCTTCATCCTTCTCTTTTTCCAGCGCTTTTTCAAGCTCTTCCGCGTATGCGGGGTCTCCGATTTTTCCGATTGCCCATGCGGCTGTCCCCCTGATGACAGGACGCGGATCCTTGTGCATCAGTTCCGTCAATTCAGGCAGTGCGGAAGCATCCTTAAAATGGGCAAGCGCGAGAATGGCGTTTCGCTGAATCGGTTTTTTTCCGCGCCAAGAACCTGAGACATGCCCGAATTTCTCCTTAAATTCCCGATTGCTGATGGCCAAAAGCGGCTTCAATAACGGTTTGGCAATCTCAGGATCAGGCTCCATTTCCGGATGAAGATGAAAATCCTTCCCTTTATTGAGAGGGCATACCGTTTGGCACGTATCGCACCCGTACAGGCGGTTTCCGATTTTTGTCCGGAATTCATCAGGTAAAAATCCTTTTGTCTGGGTCAGAAAAGAGATGCAGCGCTGCGCATTAAGCTGCCCGGGATTAACCAGGGCTCCCGTCGGACAGGCATCCAAGCATTTCGTGCAGGACCCGCACATATCTTCAATCGGCACATCAGGCTCAAAAGGGATATTTGTGATCATCTCCGCCAAATACACATAAGAGCCATACTCGGGTGTTGTGATCATACAGTTTTTCGCACTGAATCCGATTCCGGCACGTTCCGCAACGGCGCGATCAGACAATTCACCTGTATCAACCATTGACTTCGTTCTGATATCCTCATGCTTGCTTTTTAGAAAATCCTCCAGCAGATCAAGCTTTTCCCTCAGCACATCATGATAGTCTTTTCCCCAGGAAGCTCTGCAAAAAATGCCCCTGCGCTCAGTTCTCGTGCTTCTCGGCGCATCCTTCATTCTGGAAGGATATGCCAGAGCAATTGCCACTATTGATTTCGCTTTCGGCAAAAGAAGCTTCGGCGTCACCCTTTTTTCGATATCTGGCTCTTCAAAGCCGGAGAGATAGCCGAGTGATTCTTGAAGAATCAAACGGTCTTTTAAACTGTCAAAA
>NZ_JAVAXX010000334.1:0-6271 GCF_042709275.1 Bacillus sp. LR_5
GGGCAAGCGGTCTGTTTTCTACCATAATTACATCATGCTCTTTAGCAATTTTCCTTATTTTTCACGCAAGGTGGTCGACGCCTTTTGCAACAATATAAGGTGCGTCCATTTTTTCTTCATCATATTTCAAAGCAATCGCATAGTGAGTCGGGTTTGTGATAATGACATCTGCTTTTGGAACTTCCTGCATCATCCGCCTCATCGCCATTTCCCGCTGTCTTTGTTTAATTTTAGACTTGATAATCGGGTCTCCTTCAGATTTTTTGTACTCATCTTTTATATCTTGTTTTGACATTTTGATATTTTTCTCATAGTCAAATCTCTGATATAAATAGTCGAGACCCGCAAGAATCAACAATGCACCTGCACCGCTTAGTCCCATCCACAAAGTGAGTTTTGAAACAAAAGAAAGTGCCTCTTCGGGTGTCAGGAGAGGAAGCCGGAGAATTTCTCCATAATGCAGCCAAAGCACAGCAAAAGCCGCAAAACCAACGACTACGATTTTCAAAATTGATTTAATCAGCTCCACAATCGCCCTCATACTGTATATTCGTTTAAAGCCTTTGATCGGATCCAGTTTTTCAAGCTTAGGCTGTATCACTTCAGCAGAAAATAAGAACCCAACCTGCATATAGTTGCTTACGACTCCTGCAACAAGAGCAACAAGCAAGATCGGTGCGAGTATCATGCCCATATCCTTTAATAAGCTGACAAACAATGTATGCACATTTGATTCTGAGAGCTTCATTGTGAGCGATTCGGTATAAAATGTTTCTATGAATGACAGCAGCCTGTCTCTCATATACGGACCAATTGCAATAAGCGAAAGGAATATTACCAGTAAAGAAACGGCAGTATTGACATCCGAGCTTTTGGCTACCTGCCCCTTTTTTCGCGTATCCTTCCGTTTTTTCGGAGTGGCTTTTTCTGTCTTCTCTCCCGCAAAAAACTGCAGGTCAACTCTAAGCTTCATTAAGAAACACCGACCAATGCTAAAAGATTCCGCATCGTTTCAATCGTTAAGCTGAAAACATTCCGGACAACGACGAAGATAACGGACATACATACAATGAGCATGATGAAACTGACAGCGATCTTTAAAGGCAGACCGACCACAAATACATTTAACTGCGGAACAGTTCGAGCCACGATACCTAATGCTAAATCAACTAGAAACAAGCTGGCCACAACCGGCGCTGACATTTGAAAAGCGATAATAAACATTGCATTAAAGCTTTTTGCAATAAAATAGGCAAACTTTTCATCGCCGAAATTCGGAAATGCCTGATCAACTGAAATATATTGAAAGCTGTAGTAAATACCATCCAGCAACAAATGGTGGGCATTGACACTCAGCATAAACAAAAGTGCCATCGTATAGATAAACTGGCCAATCAACGGACTTTGTGCACCGGTTTGCGGATCAATAACGTTTGCTATTGAAAATCCCATTTGAAAATCAATAAACGAGCCGGCAATCTGCACTGCGGCAATCATCATATAAGCAATTAAACCCAGACATAGGCCGACCAAAGCTTCTTTAAACGCCAAAAGCATATAGTGCTCATCTATCTCCAAAGAGGGCGGTTTATCAATGGTGCTGAAACAAATGACCGCAAGAAAAAAAGCAAAACCTATGCGATGAACAGCTGGCACATTTCGATGTCCAAATAGCGGAATCGTTACAAAAAAAGCAGAGATTCTAATAAAAACCAATAAAAAAGCAGGAAATAAGTCAATAATTGAATTCATCTCTACATTACCCTGCAAAACGATTTAAATTAGAAAACAGCTCTGTTGTAAATGAAAGAATCGTCGACAGCATCCACGGACCAAAAAAAATGAGAGCCAGGAGAACCGCCACGATTTTCGGAATAAACGCCAAAGTCTGTTCCTGGATTTGAGTTGTCGCCTGAAATATGCTGACAATTAAACCGACCAGTAAAGCAATAGCCAATAATGGCCCGCTGATCATCAGCGTTACGTATACGGCTTTTTCCGCCATAGAAATTACAAATTCTGAACTCACGTTTAGCACCTACCCTAAAAGCTCTGAAGCAAAGATTTCACAATTAAATACCAGCCGTCTACCAAAACAAAAAGTAATATTTTAAAGGGCAGAGAAATCATAACTGGAGGCAGCATCATCATTCCCATTGACATCAAGACGCTCGCCACTACCATATCTATAATTAAAAAAGGGATAAAAATCATAAAACCTATTTGAAATGCTGTTTTAAGCTCCGATATGGCAAAAGCCGGAACCATTGTTGTTAACGGAATATCCTTTAATGATTCAGGTTTATCCATTTTCGCGTAATTCATAAACAGCGCCAGATCCTTCTGCCTTGTGTGTTTACTCATAAATTCTTTAATCGGTTCCTCAGCTTTCGTATACGCTTCATCCAAGCTGATTTTGTTGTCCATTAATGGGGTCAGCGCTTCTTTATTAATTTCTGAAAAAGTAGGAGCCATAATAAAAAATGTTAAAAACAGCGCAAGCCCGATAAGAACCTGGTTTGGGGGCATAGATTGCGTCGCAAGTGAAGTTCTGACAAATGACAGAACAATGACGATGCGAGTAAAACAAGTCATAAGAATCAATATTCCAGGCGCCACTGAAAATACAGTTAACAATAATAGTAATTTAACAGTTGAACTTACGTTTTCCGGATCGCTTGAACTGAAAATATTTATAAACTCATTCATGATGACGTGGGCCTTTCTTCTTTCCTTCAGAACGGTTTTGTTTTAACTCTTCAAGTTGCTCTTTTAATGCTTTTGAAAATGAAGGCAGTTTTTGCTGCGGCTGATGTTCAGAACTCTTAAGCGGCTTCACAAACTTTTGCCACTCTATTTTGCTTGACATTGCCTCTTCATGCTGACTGAGAATGACTTCAATCTCTTTTTCATCCTCAATTTCTTTCAGCAGCTGGATCGTCTCTCCTACACCGACGACGAGCACACTTTTCCCGACCTTGATCAATTGTATGGATCTGTTCTGACCGACCGATGTGCCGCCAATATTTTCAACATATTGAAAAGGCTTTAGGAGCCGATTTCTTTTGTTCATGAGCTTAACCAGCCCGTAAATCAGCACGATAACAAACAGTAAAGCGAAAATCATCTTTACAAAATCAAAAGCTGAGACAGAAGGAGCAGCCGCTCCCTCCGTCTCATCAGCAGTTTTTGTTGTTTTTTCTTTCTTTTGTTCTGACTTATCTGCAGTTTTTTCATCTTTCTTTTGAAACCATTCGTTTACAGTTGAATTATCAGAGTCTGCCGCGGCAGCAGCAATCGGATGTACACTGAATAAAACGAAAAAACAAATAAAAACGATAAAGTATTGACTCTTTTTCAACAGTCGTACACCCTTTAACTTAATGTTTTGTTGATTGCTTCAAGCACACGGTCAGCCTGGAAAGGTTTCACAATGAAATCCTTAGCGCCGGCCTGAATGGCATCAATAACCATTGATTGCTGTCCCATAGCAGAACACATGATGATTCTTGCCTGCGCATCAATTTGTTTAATTTCTTTTAATGCTGTAATACCATCCATTTCTGGCATCGTGATATCCATAGTAACAAGGTCAGGTGAATGCTCTTTATATTTCTCTACCGCTTGTGCTCCATTTTCAGCTTCCGCCACAACTTCAAAACCATTTTTAACTAAAATATCTTTAATCATCATTCGCATAAATGCTGCGTCATCTACAATTAAAATTCTATGTGCCATAATCTATCTCTCTCCTTGTGTTTCGTTATTTTAAATTATTAATGCGCTCTGCCTGGCTTAAAATGTCAGTGACTCTCACTCCGAAGTTTTCTTCAATGACAACGACCTCGCCTTTGGCAACGATACGCTGATTAACTAAAATATCTACAGGCTCACCGGCTAATTTATCAAGCTCGATAATACTTCCGGCAGAAAGCTCTAAAATCTCTTTTACGCTTCTCTTCGTTCTGCCAAGCTCAACAGTAATCGAAAGCGGGATATCCAAAAGCATATCCAGATTATGAATAGGGGCTTGTACAGCTTCGTTTGGATCAAACGCTGAAAATTCCACCGGTGAAACCTGAACTGGCGCTGCTTTTTTTGCTGTTCCCTGCCTTTTTGGCGGCGGCTGCTGTTGCTTCGGTTCAATACGCGGCTCTGGCGTCACAGGCTCTTTCGGCTGTTCGTATGTAACTTCAGGCTGCACCGTTTCTTCTTTCTCTGCACTTTCTGAGTTCATAAGGCTTGAAATTAAATCTTTCGCAAATGTCAATGGGTAAAGCTGCATAATGCTGGAGTCTATTAATTCTCCCACCTTTAAGTTGAAAGAAACTTTCACCAGCATTTCATCATCAGGAATACGGTCTGTACCCTTTTCTTCAGTAACATCCAGCAATTCAACCCGAGGAGGCGAAATATCAATTTTTTTACTGAATACAGTAGACATTGATGTGGCAGCCGATCCCATCATTTGGTTCATTGCTTCTTGAACAGCACTTAAATGGATTTCACCCAGTGAAGGGTCCGCACCTTTTCCGTCTCCCCCGATCATTAAGTCAGCAATGATCGCCGCGTCACTTTGTTCCACAACTAACAGGTTGCTTCCGCTGAAGCCCTCCGTATAATTCACTTCAATCGCTACATACGGTTCAGGAAACGCATCGCTGATTTTACTTCTTGGAATGACCGTTACGCTTGGAGTCGTAATATCGACCTTTTGATTTAAAAGCGTTGACAGTGCTGTCGCAGAACTGCCGAATGAAATATTACCGATTTCACCGATCGCATCACGCTCCATTTCCGATAAGTCATCTACTTCCGGAACCTCTGGCTCATCAAGCGTGCTGCCAGTACCGTTAAGAAGCGCGTCAATCTCATCTTGAGATAATCTATTATTCTCCATCTTGTTCACCTCTTATGTCGTGATCTAAAATTTGCACTGCCTGTTTTCGATTCACCCGGCCGGCTTGTCCTAAAAATTTCGGCTTATCTCCGACCAATACAGTAAGAGGATCCGTGACTGATTTGTCCAAAGTTATGCAGTCTCCGACTTCTAAACTTAAAAACTCTTCTATCGTCAGTTCAGATGTGCCGAGCTCGGCCACGACAGGTATTTGTGCTGTCATGATACGTTTTTCAAGCGACTTTGTTTCCTCAGGCTTGGGCTCATTTCGGTCTGATTGCATCCAATAGTGGACTGAAAGCTTCGGTATGAGCGGCTCGAGTACGATATGCGGGATACAGAGATTAATGACACCGCTGATTTCACCAATTTGAGTATTGAGCGAGATCACCACGACTGTTTCATTAGGAGATACCATCTGAACAAATTGCGGATTCACTTCAAACTCAGTCATTTCCGGTTCAATATCAGCAATTGACTGCCAAGCTTCTTTATAATTACCCAGTGCATTTTCAAATAAATTAGAAATGATTTTTGTTTCAATTTCTGTCAAACTGTCAACCTTGTTATGACTGATTCCAATCCCGCCCATGACTCGATCCATCATCGTATAAGCTATCGTGGGGTTGACCTCCATCATAATTCTTCCTTCCATCGGATGAACATCAAATAGATTTAGAATCGTCATGTTTGGAATCGATCTGATAAATTCCTCATACGGAACCTGATCAACAGAACTGACAGATATGTGAATATAGGTTCTGAGCTGAGCAGAAAAATGAGTGGTAAGAAGTCTTGCAAAATTGTCATGAATTCTCGTTAAACTGCGGATCTGATCCTTAGAAAACCGCAGCGCACGTTTGAAATCATAAACCTTGACTTTCTTCTCTTTTTCTTCTTTTTTCAGCTCTTCAGCGTCCATTTCACCTGTTGATATTGCAGAAAGCAGTGCATCTATTTCATTTTGGGAGAGAACTTCTCCTGACATTTTCCTCACCTCCGTATTCTGTCAAATTATGCTTTATTGCAGATTAAAGGAGGTAATATACACTTTTTCTACTTTTCCTTCTTGGAGGTAGCTATTTATTTTATCTTTTAGTTCCTTCTTAAAGGTTTCTTTTCCCTTGTCTCCCTCAATCTGATCAGCATTCGTATCAGCCAGCAGTGATATAACAGCGTCTTTCACTTGGAAATCACGTTTCTCAAGTTCTTCTTTTGATTTATCAGAATCAGTTTCAAGTTTAATAGCAAGACGGATAATGTTATCAGACTTTAAATTTGTTGTGATCTCTTCTACATCAACAGAAGACGCAACGATTTCATCAATACTTTTTTTCGCTTCACTTTTTTCGGACTTTCCGCCTAAAACAA
>NZ_JAVAXX010000335.1:0-6219 GCF_042709275.1 Bacillus sp. LR_5
CTGACTCGTGACGCTCGTATGAAAGAACGTAAAAAATACGGTCTTAAAGGCGCTCGTCGTGCACCTCAGTTCTCAAAACGTTAATTTTACGTTTTCAAAGCTCTCGACCTTGTGTTGGGAGCTTTTTTATATTAATAAAATGCTCATACCTCCGCATACAGTAAGATAACTAAATGAACGCTTGACGGACTAAGCAAAATGCTTGCTTATAAACGGTCTCACTGTAATAATCATGATAGCTTTCATATCATTACTACGTTTGGAATCTGGTCAAAGTTCTTAATGGTTATGTCGTCAGTCCAGCTCATTCTAACCACTGGTCTCAACCTGTTAAATCTCCCTGCTGATTCTTCAACTGTATCATAGCCCGGAGGAACACTAGCTCTTTGCTAATGACACCATTTGACGAAATAAGTGTAAATCTGATGACGTAAATCACATATCTCCTTTGTGATTTTTTTGCGTTTTTATGAACTTTTTTCTAAATATACAAAGGGAAAGCGATAACAATCTAGAAATATTTGTTATACTCTATACATTAAAGTAAGGAGAACGATTCATGAATGCGTTAGTAGACCATAATAGCAAAGCCTGGGATCAAAAAGTAGAAACAGGCAATGAATGGACTGTTGCTGTTGAGCAGCATGTCATCGAACAAGCGAAAACAGGCAATTGGGATATAAGGGTAACACCAATGAAAGATGTACCGAGGGATTGGTTTCCCCCTGTCAACGGGCTGAAAGTACTCTGTTTAGCATCAGGTGGCGGCCAGCAAGGCCCGATTTTGGCAGCTGCAGGAGCGGATGTCACTGTATTAGATAACTCGGAAAAACAGCTGGATCAGGATAGAATGGTTGCTGAGCGCGATGATCTCAAGATACATACTGTCAAAGGAAGCATGGACGACCTCAGTCAATTTAAGGATGAATCATTTGATGTCATTGTACATCCTGTTGCCAATGTTTTTGTTGAGAACGTCCTCCCAGTCTGGAAGGAAGCGCACCGTGTGCTGAAAAGAAACGGTGTTCTAATCTCAGGCTTTGTAAATCCAGTCGTATTTCTGTTTGATGTAGAATTAGAACAGCAAGGGATTTTAAAAGTAAAACACTCCATTCCATATGCCGACTCAGAAGATCTTCCAAAGCATAAAGTGAAAAAACTGATTGAAAAAAATGAGGCTCTGGAATTCGGCCATTCCTTAGAAGACCAAATCAAGGGCCAGATTGATGCCGGTTTTATCGTCACTGGATTTTACGAAGATAAAGGCGGGTTTGTATTGGACCAATATATTCATACATATTCTGCAACAAGAAGCGTGAAAGTATGAAAAGCAGCGACCTATTAAAGGGGCTGTTTTTTTAATAATCACTAACAGAACATTTGTTCCGACCTCGTGGAAAGCTGCTACATCCTCTTCTTTTTATCGATTCGGCACCTTCATTTGGGCGAATTTCCAATCGAATTCGGGCATTGTTTCACTATCCAATCCTCAAAATAACCGGTAAAAGGAGAGTGAATTTGTATGGCAGAAGTACTGTCTTTTATGGATGTGAAACGCCAAAAGGATTTTGAATTAGAAAAGAACTTGCTCAAAGAACTCTCTCTGAGACAAATTATCCAGTCTGTTAAGGACTGTTTGGAACCATTATTTCCATTTTTTCATGATGAAAGAGATATTATTACCGAAGGCTGTATTGATTTTGCGATAGAAGCTTATTTGTTAGGCGGGCGTTTTGGGATATTCGGCTATTACGGAGAATCCATGCAGAGCATCAGTGCCCGCTCTGCAAGAGAAGAAGAAGAGCTTCGTATGGAGTTTTTTGATTATCTCTATAATTGGACACACGAGCAATACACAACATTTGATAAAAACACGGTTTATGAAGCAGCACGCAAGTTCATTAAAGACTGGTGGACAGAGGGGTTTGTCCAAAGAGAAAAACAGTGTAAGCTTCGCATGCGTTAATCATATTTCCCGGCCCTGTCCCATAGTTATGTAGTAACGGACAAGCGGGAGGGGAAGGGATGAGGAAAAAGCTTAAATGGCTTGGTTTTTTGCTAGGCTTTATCGTATTACTATTTCTATTCAAGTATCAGTTCAGCAATAACGATTCTTGGAAGCCATGGAGTCTGCCCTTGAGCGGGAAAATTATTTATCTGGATCCAGGTCATGGCGGGCCCGACGGCGGAGCAGTCGGCGGGAAGCTGTTAGAGAAGGATGTAACCCTGGAAGTGGCCTTTAGAGTCAGGGATTACCTTCAGGAACAAGGAGCGCTTGTCATCATGACCAGAGAAAGTGATACTGATCTCGCTCCAGAAGGAACGAAGGGCTACAGCAGACGAAAAGCAGAAGACTTAAGGCAGCGAGTTAAATTAATAAACCATTCAGAGGCTGAACTTTATATCAGCATTCATCTCAATGCGATTCCGTCACAAAAATGGAGCGGAGCCCAAAGCTTTTATTTCGGAAAATATGCGGAAAATGAGAAAGTCGCGAAATACATTCAGGATGAGTTGAGAAGAAACTTGGAAAACACAACCCGGAAAGCAAAGCGGATTCATGGTATCTACTTAATGCAAAATGTCACCAAACCGGGGGCGCTTGTAGAAGTTGGATTTTTATCCAATCCAAATGAAGCAAGGCTGCTCGGGAACTCGAAATATCAGGACAAGGTGGCATCTTCCATATATAAAGGCATTTTGCGATATTTCACAGAAAAAGGAGACCCTCCGGAGTAAAGGAGGGTTTTCTTATGGTTCTAAGCATAAGACACCCGCCATTTATGTATGATATAATAATGCTTGTAAACGAATACACAAAAGGGTGAGGTTCGATGATAAGAGAAGATGAAGTAAGAAAACTAGTCGGTGAAATGCGCGAACCTTTTCTTCAAAGACCTCTGGGAGAATTGGATGCCGTTAAGGAAATTAAAATAAAGCCTGAAAAACAGCATGTCAGTGTAAAAGTCGCTCTTGCCAAAACCGGAACTGCAGAACAAATGCAGATTCAGCAAGAGATCGTAAACGTCTTAAAAGGGGCAGGCGCTGAGACGGTCGGCCTTCGATTTGAAGAGCTGCCTGAAGAAACGGTTGCAAAATTCCGGGCGCCGTCAGCTGAGAAAAAAACATTGTTAAATATGGATAACCCACCAGTCTTTCTTGCTGTAGCAAGCGGAAAAGGCGGCGTAGGCAAATCAACTGTGTCAGTAAACCTTGCTATTTCTCTGGCTCGTCTTGGGAAAAAGGTCGGTTTAATTGATGCGGATATTTATGGCTTCAGTGTGCCGGATATGATGGGTATCACTGTGCGTCCTACTGTTGAAGGAGAGAAACTGCTTCCTGTTGAACGCTTTGGGGTAAAGGTGATGTCAATGGGCTTCTTCGTAGAAGAAAATGCTCCGGTCGTATGGAGGGGGCCAATGCTTGGCAAAATGCTAAACAACTTTTTCCACGAAGTAGAGTGGGGAGAAGTAGACTATATCGTTCTTGATCTTCCGCCTGGGACGGGGGACGTTGCTCTCGATGTACATACTATGCTTCCGAGCTGTAAAGAAATCATAGTATCGACACCGCATCCAACAGCTGCTTTTGTCGCAGCGAGAGCGGGTTCTATGGCAATTAAAACCGATCATGAGGTCGTTGGTGTCATAGAAAACATGGCTTATTATGAAAGTGCAAAGACAGGGGAAAGAGAATATGTCTTTGGAAAAGGCGGGGGAGATAAACTAGCTGAGGAACTAAACGTGCCTTTGCTCGGCAGAATCCCGTTGAAACAGCCTGATTGGGATCAGGACCAATTTGCGCCGTCTGTTTATGATGAAAATCATCCAATCGGAGAAATTTATCAGGACATTGCAAAAAAAATAGTTGCAAAAATGTCAGTGCAAGTATAAAAAAGGTGAACCGGGATTCTAGATCCCGGCTTTCCCTTTATTCACTTTCTTTGGCAGTATCTTTTGCTGCTTTTTTTAGCTCATCTTCGAACTGTTTTTTGTAAAGCGGACTAGAAAGTGTTTCGTTAATAACCTCTTCTAAATAACTGCGGAATTCTTGGCTTTTTGCCAGTTCGCTGTACTTTTTATTCATGCCCGGATCTTGCATAACGCCCATCAGCATCTTCTGGTAATCCGGATCCTTCATCAGTTTTTTAATCACTTTTTCATGCTCTGTCTGAAGAGTTTTGGCAAAGCCTTGAGCAAAATCAGTGTCTTCAAAGATGTTTTTCCAGAATTCTTCACCTTTTTTAGAGGTAAGTGTTTTTTCTATTGTTCCTTTAATCGCATCTTGGTCAATCACCAGCGCTTCATTCATCGCATCATCGTTTAATAATTCCTTAATTGCTTTCTTTCCATCATCAGTTTTTAATATATCAACAACCATTTTTTTGGTCTGATCATAGTCCATATCCGCTGCTTGGTCTTTTGGAGCGCAAGCTGTTACAGATAATAACAAAAAACAGCTCATCAATAGCATTTTGGCTTTTGACATGCTTAAGCTCCTTTCACATACTTGTCTTACTTTTAATATGATTCATCTGTTTGGAATTATACATAACAAAATATCGCGGTTTGCGATTTTTGAGGGGATGAATAAAGAAATGAAAAGCCGTGGTTTGGTTCGTTTTTTCTTTTCTATTTTAGCTGTCGGAGCGGTTATTACGAGTATTGTGGGTTTTGCTTTAAAATGGGGAGAATATAGGGGACTGTTTCTTGCTTTTGAAGCGGGACAGATTTTCTCTGTTTTATTTTGGTTTATCGGTGTAGGCATGATTTTCAGTGTGATCAGCCAAATGGGTTTTTTCGTGTTTTTAACAGTTCACCGGTTTGCGCTTGAGATATTAAGGTCCTCGTCTTTGTGGAATTTGCTTCAGCTGTTTTTCATCCTGTTTGTTGCTTTTGATTTAATGTACGTGCGTTTTTTATTTTTTGGAGAGAGCGGAGAGTCGCTGGTTGGCTATGCGTGGTTACCGGTGTTTTTATTGATCTTTGGAGTGATTACAGCTTATATAAAGCAAAAGCAGTCCTCTAAGAAAACGTTTGTGTCATCGTTGTTTTTAATGGTTGTGATTACTGCATTAGAATGGTTTCCTGCGCTAAGAGTAAATGATGAGGACTGGCTTTATTTAATGCTTTTCCCGTTAATGGCGTGTAATGCTTTCCAATTGCTGATGCTGCCGAAGTTTGCAGCAAAGTAATTACTTTACCTCTGCGGATTTGGCATCTGAATTTGCGATGAGATCACCTACGGTTACATTTTTTAATCCTTTTTCTTTAAGATGTTGGATGATATCGGGCAACGCTTCTTCTGTTTGTTTTGCCGAGTCGGAGGCGTGTAAAAGAATAATGTCTCCTCCGGAAACTTGCTTGCTCACATTATCGATGATTTTATCAACCCCGGGATTTGTCCAATCTTGAGAGTTCACACTGTAATGAACAACTGTATAATTGTATTGCTTTGCGACCGTTAGAACATTCTTATTGAATTGTCCGGTAGGGGGTCTTAATAGCTGTATGTTTTTGATCCCTAACTTTTCAAAGGCAGTTTGTGCACGGTTAATGTCTTTTTTTATTTCGCTGCTTTCTAAATTGGCATAGTTTTTATAGGCGTACCCCATGCTCCCAATTTGATGGCCATCCTTCACTATACGTGCCACTGTGTCAGGGTGGCGTTCGGCCCAAGAAGCGGAAAGGAAAAATGTCGCATTTTTAATCCCGTTCGCTTTCAAGGTGTCAAGAATGGGTTCTGCTTTCTCATCCCCCCAGCTGATATCAAACGTAAGTGCGATGTCTTTTGAATCTGTTTCTCCTTTATAAATGGCTTTAGGTCCGGTGTCAGTTGAAAACACGGGAAGCGGGACAGCTCTTTGAATGTAATAAAAGCTGGCTGCTGCAAATGCGGCGATAAGTATAATAATAAATTGTTTCACTCGTTTAATGTGCCACACATAGAAGTGATTCACTGATGAGTCCTCCTTATCTTGTCCATCATTCTTGTTTTACATTTTATGAGCATGGCCAATTGAATATAACCGATAAAATGTCGCTTAACATTCAGCTTAAATTAGGTGTTGACCTATTGATAATATCCGTGATATATTATTATTCGTCGCTGATAAACAGCCGACGTCAACTAAAAGCTTCATTAAATAGTTTGAAAAAAGTTGTTGACTTAAAAGAAGCTAAATGTTATAGTAATAAAGCTGCTTCGTTAAGCGGCAGT
>NZ_JAVAXX010000336.1:0-6219 GCF_042709275.1 Bacillus sp. LR_5
TTAATTTTAATATGTTAAGATTATACTTTTTTAAAGTTGAAATGCAAATATTGAATGTGAAAATGAGCTTTTTTCTAAGAAAAAAAGCGCATTTTTAACCTGCATTATACAGATCTTGCCTTCTTTTTCGGCTGTTCTTGAAATGCTTCCTGAACATTCACTTCCACAGCCTGAGCACTGTATTTTGGCAGTGCAATAAAATAAAAAATAAAAACGATCAGGATGATAACACCCATGCCGTAATAAAGATAATCAATGTTTGAAACGAACTTAGGGAATAACAGCGCAACTAAGCCGAGTGTCAAAGACTGTGCAAACATCATAAAAGGGTCCTGCATGCCGCTTACACGTCCCATCAGTTTGGGATGAACAATTTTTGGCATCCACCCTCCGATTGCAATGTTGATCGGTCCGATGCACATTCCCAGTGCAAAAGCTGCCGCGTAATACACCCATAAAATATTGGTGTAGCCGAGGACGAAGATCAGCAAACCTGCAATGAAAATCGGTATCGACATTAAAAAGTGCGGCTTCACTTTTTTAGAGATGATTGTGCCGATTACGCTGCCTGCCAGCAGCCCAAACCCGAGTGCGATCGTAAATACAGACGTATGCCACTCATAACGGTCAGGAGCCAATCCATATTTCATTGTAAACATCGGCAATACGGCGAATCCTCCGTTGACAAATCCAAAAATGAAGAAGCCGAAAATAAGAGATGCCAGCAATTTGTTTTTTAAAATATAGAGGATGCCTTCTCTAAAGTCATTTATTGAATCCTTAACAGAAGTCTTTCTCCAGCTGAATGCACCGTTTGGCTGTCGGGCTTCTTTTGGAATCCGGCAGCTGCGGATCAGCAGCCCGGAAATGATAAAGCTGACAAAATCAAGAATAATGGCGCCTTCAATACCGATTGTGTTGTACATAAACGCGCCTATACCGACTCCAAACACCATAAAAATGCTAAAAAGCATCTGATTAAGCCCTGCGGCTTTCGCATAATGCTCCTTCGGCAGAATGGCTTGTACCAAACTGTTTTCTGCCGGAAAGAAAAACTTTGTTACAGCGCTTCTGATAAATAAGATACAAAAAACAAGAGGAATATTGCCGGTAAATAAAGTGAAAAAAAGCACGACAGTCAGGCCTGCTCTGATCCAATCACAATTTTCTGCCACCTTTTTTCTGTCAAACCGGTCCGCGACGACTCCCACGATCAGAAATACAAATATGGTCGGAAGAGAATACATCAGCTCCGCCAAGGTCGTATATGAAGGCTGGCTGCTGAATCGATCCAGCAAAAAAAAAGCAAAGGCCATGTTGCCTACTGTCGTGCCCATTTGAGAAGCGAGTGCTGCGAAAAATAGACGAACAAAATTACGATTTTTAAATATATCCATAAAAACGCTCCTTACCCTAAAGGTCCCACTTTATCATATTATAAACCGCCTGTTTTTGAAACAAATAAGAAAACATTACCGGTTAATCGTGACTCTTGTTCCGTTTGGCACAATTGAAGCAAGTTCGATCACGTCTTTGTTATGCATGCGAATGCAGCCTTTAGAAACAGCCTTACCAATCGAAGCGGGATTATTCGTCCCATGTATTCCGTAGTGCTGCTTTGAAAGGCTCAGCCAATAAGCGCCAAATGGGCCGCCGGGATTGCGCTGACGGTTAATAATGTAAAACTCGCCAGTAGGCGTTTGCGTTAGTATTTTACCAACGGCGATGGGATAGGTTTTCATTACCCGATTATTTAGGAACAGCGTAAGGGTTTTCGCTCCGATTGAGACTGCGATATGATACGGAATTGTATAAGGGTCCGGCAGTCCGGGGATGACTATGGACTGTCCTGCGGTGAGCCCTGCCTGCAGTGACGGATTAGCCTGGAGTAATGCAGCCGTGCTGATTCTGAAATCAGCCGCGATGCTGTTCAGTGTATCACCTTGCTTCACCTGGTACGTAAGCAGTTTCTTCATCCTCCTTTTTTACTTATAAGTATTGATGAGGAGCCCATCCTGCTACATTAATTTGTGCTTTTT
Source organism: Bacillus sp. LR_5 (assembly GCF_042709275.1). NCBI lineage: Bacteria > Bacillati > Bacillota > Bacilli > Caryophanales > Bacillaceae > Bacillus > Bacillus sp. LR_5. The sequence goes on from NZ_JAVAXX010000336.1 coordinate 2,040, forward strand.
AAGGTGAAGACAGTGATTTCAGGCTTGGCCAGAAACCGCAAAGGCAGCCTGGTCATCCCGAGGCCTCGGTTTACGTAAATATGAGTGCTGCCCGTTTGAGACATTCCCTCTGTGTAGACTTTTCCATATGGAGGCGTAATAATCGGTCCGTAAAAAGGCAGCTGAATCTGGCCGCCGTGTGTATGGCCGGAAAGCTGAAGGTTCACGGGATAATCTGTTGTTTTCAAGGCCGCATCAGGTTCATGGACGAGAAGAATGGAAAAAAGTCTGTCGCTCAGCCTTGAAAGGGTGCCTTCATAATCTGGGTTTCCCAGCATTAAGTCATCAAGCGAAGCAATCTCGATTTTGCTGCCATCTGCGAGTGACAATGTTTGATAGCCATTGCGATATACCGTGAAACCTCCGGCCGTCATCAGGCTTTTGTAAACGGCAGTTCCATAGCCTCCGTGATCATGATTGCCGTAAATACAAAGCTTGCCGAAGGGAGCATTAAGCTTTCTCAATAATGGAATGACTGCCTGGTGGTGCTGATACGTATCAGGATTATCAATAATATCACCTGTAAAAACAATGAGATCAGGTTTAGATTCATTAATTGTAAGAATGACAGTTTTTAAATCTTCGAGAGTAAAGTAATCACTCAAGTGTGCATCGCTGAACTGCACGATTTTAAAACCGTCAAATCCGTGCGGGATGAGAGAGCTTTTTATTGTATGTTCGGTTGTCTCGATCATATGCGGCTCGAGATACCTGGCATAGCCATATCCCCCGCCGGCCGTTAAAGCCCCGGCAGCAAGAGCGCCGAACATTCCTTTTAGAAATTGTCTTCTGGACATCTTTTTCATTTCAAACCAACCTTTAATAGAGTTTTTCTATTATATCATCTGTATCTGATAAAAATCTCATATGAGCATGTGCTGACAGAGGCAGGGATATAATGATAGAATATTATTGAATGAATACTCATTCACAATTGGAGGGATAAACATGGAAAAAAAGGCGGTAATTATTACCGGCGGGTCAAGCGGCATGGGAAAAGCGATGGCAAAAAAACAGGCTGAATTAGGGTGGCACGTTATGGTGACAGGGAGGAACCATGAGGCACTTGAGGAAACAAAAAAAGAAATTCAGACCTTTGAGGGACAGGTCGCTTGTTTTCAAATGGATGTCCGTTCCGATTCCGCCGCTTCAGACATGATTAAAGAAGCGGTAAAAGCCTTTGGCCGGCTTGACGCGCTGATTAACAACGCGGCCGGAAACTTTATTTGTCCGGCAGAAAAGCTGACGCCCAATGGATGGAAAGCCGTTATTGAGATTGTTTTAAACGGCACATTTTTTTGCAGCCAAGCAGCGGCAAGGCATTGGATTGACCAGAAGCAGCAGGGTGTCATTTTAAATATGGCAGCCACGTACGCTTGGGGAGCGGGAGCGGGGGTCGTTCATTCCGCTGCAGCCAAAGCGGGGGTATTGTCATTGACAAGAACGCTGGCCGTTGAATGGGGGAGCAAATACGGAATTCGTACAAACGCGATAGCCCCCGGACCGATTGAACGAACAGGCGGTGCGGAGAAGCTATTTGAATCGGAAAAAGCGATGGCCCGCACGATGAACAGTGTGCCGCTCGGCCGATTGGGCACACCGGAGGAAATCGCCGCTTTGGCAGCGTTTTTGCTTTCTGATGAAGCATCCTATATAAACGGGGATTGTATTACAATGGACGGGGGGCAATGGCTGAATCCTTATCCGTTTTAAAGAATATTAATCTTTGGATTCAATGTGGTATAATCAGACAAAGATAGAGAAGCAGGTGATAACATGTTGGATCCACTTGATATTTTAACGAACATTGATGATGTCCTTCCATATTACCAGGCGATTTTTAGTGCCGAGGAGCAGAAGGTTGTCGGATATGAGGTGCTTGGACGAATTTTGGCAGATTCAGAAATCCAAAGTCTCGGGCCCTTCTTTTTAGATGCGGGGATACCCGAAGAATATAAATTAGAGGTTGATAACAGAATTATCCGCCAGGCTCTTGACCGCTTTTTAGAGGCGGATTCTGATCTGCTGATTTTTATGAATCAGGATGCCAATTTGCTGATGCTGGATCATGGTGAAAGCTTTCTGGAGCTTCTGAAAGAATATGAAGCGAAGGGAATCGAACTCCACCGTTTTGTTCTTGAAATTACAGAGCACAATTTTGAAGGGGATATTGAGCAGCTCTACCATATGCTTGCATACTATCGTACATACGGAATTAAAATCGCAGTTGACAACATCGGAAAAGAAAGCAGCAACTTGGACAGAATCGCGCTGCTCTCACCAGATCTGTTAAAAATCGATTTGCAGGCGCTGAAAGTGTCACAGCCGTCACCGTCATATGAGCATGTGCTGTACAGCATATCTTTATTAGCAAGAAAAATCGGTGCGGCGCTATTGTATGAAGACATTGAGGCGAACTTCCAGCTTCAGTACGCCTGGAGAAACGGAGGCCGCTATTTTCAGGGCTATTACTTAGTGTCTCCATCTGAAACGTTTCTAGAGAGAGATGTATTGAAACAAAGACTTAAAACTGAATTTCACCAATTTATCACACATGAGAAAAAGAAACTGGAGACCGTCTATGAGCACTCTGAACAGTTTTACAAACGAGTGCATCAGGCTGTGACCTCTTTGAGAAAAAACAATCTGTCTTCTGATGATGACTTTATTAAAAAGCTGGCGGAAGAGCTGACAGATTGCAGCTTCAGGATTTACATGTGTGATGAAGAAGGCGATCAGCTGACGGGAAATGTGTTTAAGCAAGACGGAGAATGGATTTATCAGCCGGAATATGCGGAAAAGAACTGGAGCTGGCGCCCTTATTTTCTGGAGAACATTATGAGAATGAGAAATCTCAGGAAAGGTTTTTTCAGTGATCTGTACAGTGATTTGGAAACAGGTGAAATGATCAGAACGTTTTCATATCCGATGGATGATCAGATGTATTTATTTATAGACTTGCCTTATTCTTATTTATATGAGCAGGACGGACTGATTTAACGGCTGAAAGGCCGTTTTTTTTATGAATTGAAAAAAATATCAAAAAACGATTGACATTGATACTGAGAATCATTATCATTTAATTATAGAGAGAAGCTACTCTCTGTTCCCCAACCCCTCTATCAGATCAAGATCCGAAAAAACTTGGCGCTACCCCCGCCAAGTTTTTTATTTGTCAAAGCATAGGACAATCCAATGAAACAATAAACCTAACTAGTGGTAAACGTTTAACACTGGGAGAAACATTCAGTGCCGAACACCCCTGACACTGCTGCACGGGTGAGGAGGAAAATTCGTTCTGAAATGTTTATTTCAGTTCCGTTGTTTGCCTCTATCCAGCATGACTCCCATTGATTATGGCCACGCGGGACTTCACCATAACATTCAAAAGAAGGTTTTGACAAAGTTGCAAAAAGGCATTCTTAATGCTGCCAAAGATTCGAAAAAAATTATAATTGTGTGCATGACATTCAAAAAAAGCCTCAAACTAAAGAAAAATCGTTTTTTTCACTTTTTTTCTTTGCTTAAATTCAGCAGTGAAAATGCCATCCTGTCCGACTTTATGGTATGATGCTCAATAGAACTTGTATTATAATAAATACTTGTTGATTTGAAGTTGCTTTTTGAAAGGAGTCTTTTTTTAGAATGTCACAATTAATGGGTATCATCACACGGCTGCAAAGTCTGCAAGAAACAGCGGAAGCGGCTAACGAGCCAATGCAGCGTTATTTCGAAGTGAATGGTGAGAAAATATGCAGTGTTAAATATTTCGAAAAAAATCAAACGTTTGAACTGACGGTTTTCCAAAAGGGTGAAAAACCTAACACGTATCCGTTTGATAATATCGACATGGTTTCCATCGAAATCTTTGAACTTCTTCAGTAAGATTCCTGAAATAGGGGGAACAAGCTTCCGCCTTTGCAAAAGTAATCGAAATAAACGGTAAGGAACATACTTGTTTCATGGTTGTAAATCCTTGAAAAGGAGTGTCGTGATGGCTGATTCTTTTCTGTTTTATAATCTTTCAGAAGCACAGATGACCTTTCAAGATGTGATGGAACGGCTTAAAGCCTTTGTTCAAAAGGACCCCCGTTCTTCTTATGTGTTATCGATCGGAACCGATTCACAGGTTTACCGCGAC
>NZ_JAVAXX010000337.1:0-6170 GCF_042709275.1 Bacillus sp. LR_5
TTTGTTCCAACAACAAACATAAGTTTGTAGCAATGTTCTAGGATTCTTCCATGTAGGCATCTGATAAGTCGCCTTCACCCGAGATATCAGGAATACACTCGTTAAAAAAGCAATTTTAACAATTCGATCAATCGATTGGTCAGCAATGCCAGCCTAATCTTCATAAAATGATTTTATGTATTGGCCCTCCTGAAAACTCGCTATCTAAGCAGTTTTGATAACATCCCGAATATAAAATATCCTGTATATATCATAGTTGGTATATCAGCCACCATAGGCCAGAGACTTCCCTCACATTCTTTCTGGCGTTTAAACTGTAAGGAGGACAACACTGTGTGGAAAGCTTTAAGACGTTTATTCAAGAAACAGAAAAATCAAAGTCCAAACACTGATGGCTATTTGCATATTTTAGAGAAGGATATAAATCTAGAATTAAAACAAAAAATATATGCGTTGGAAGGCTTAGGAGAAGTAGTAGCAGAAAAACTGCAACGTAAATACACAGATGTTTTTGGAAGTCAGGGCAAACGTAACCTTAGTATCAAAATTTGTAGAGACATAGATGGAGATGTGTTAAGTGATTTAACAGCTGAGAGGTGCTTGGAAAAAGAATACCGTTCCCAGATAACAATTAATTATGGAATTGTGGCAGCCTACGATGAAGATTTAGACGCTTTTACAATTGATTTATGGTACTACTACGGTGGGTTTAAAGGAACTGGTAGGGGAACATTATTTGATGTAAAGAACAATGATCTAGAGAAAGAAATTGAAGAGATGCTAATATATTTACAATATGACAAACAATCCGCGAAATAAAAAAGAAAGCTTCAAAGGGATTTCAAGCTTTTGTGATCTCTGTCTTTACACTGCTACTACTGATTTTTTTATTTAGATGAGATATCTAAATAGAAAAAATACAATGTAAGTTCAGTTTTTAGTGAATAGCTAATATTTGCTGTATTATTTTTAAGTAACTAGAAAGTCTTTTAACCTTTCCCAAAAAGTCTCCCCCCTAGTTTCGCATTTGTGATACTAGATGTTCTCCTGTATCTGTAATAATAACAGCCTGATTAGGATTAAACGTTACATCTTTAGTGCTTTCATATTGAGTACAACAGCGCGAACTTTATCCTGCTTATTAAAGTAAAGTGATTATGCATCGTCATTTGACTGAATTTCAAGGATATCACCTTCGGCAAATATAAAGATTCATACTGCCTATTTTAGTTGGCTTTGATGGAGTGGCTATACCTGTAATTTGATTTTTCATTATAGCCGTCATTTTTTAGGACGACCGACTACGTCATCATGGTTCAAACTTTCCCTAGTTCAATTGACAAAGATATTTCCAATTGGGACTTACTTCTTTGCGGAAGCGGCAGGAGCGTTAGTTTCCATGAATATGGTTTGCAAGAACAAGAGCTCAAACAGAGACAGCAAAAATGATAGTTGCAAATCTTCATTTCTTTATTCGGTTCTCCTGTTAGTAATTTTCTTCATTTCAATTCTGAACGGGTATACAAATATTGTAAACTAATCGATGTTTTGTATATTCTTTTTGACGATCATAATTATTTTAAGAATACAAAGTAATGACATTAAAATTGAGGCAACAGCAATTCGTATTAACACTAAACCGGCAATGATATAACCTTTCATTTCTTCGCTTATCAAATTATCACTCCAATAAAGAATGACCTCCCACAAGTTTGCAACAATTTGATTTTTTATTCCATAGGCTAAAGATACTCTCTTGTAAAATTGGACTGAACAGAACCGGAAAATAAAGAAATAAAGACGAAAACTAAAGAAAGGCCTACATATTGAGTAAGACTTCTGACCATTAAACGATTAACGTTAATTTACTTGGAAAATGAGCTGACTACAATAACAGTAGGACAATGAAAAACTTTTGAAAAGAGATTCGATGAGATTTTTACTAAATCAAATGAATTACAATATTACATAAGTTGTTTATAAAGGTGAGTAATATCCCTTTGATTTAACGAAACCTGTGATACTTATTAATTAAAATCGCCTTTGTTTCTTAACAAATATTTATATGATTGGTAGCATTTATTAAAGAAAGAAGGTGATTTATGAGATTGTCTGTTTGATAAGTATGTATGCAAGGTGAGAGTTTTTTTACAAAGGGGTTATTTTAATGAACAAGTCTTTTTTTCGAACGATCCTAGCATTAGTTGCCGTATTTGTACTGGCTTTTGCAACATTTCCGCAAAACAGTGATGCAAAGAGTACAATTTCAACAGATAATATCGACAAGGATAAGGTAAAAACAGAGGCGGAATTTATTGCAGATCATACGATTGATGTAAGCGATGATAATAAGGAAAAGCTTCTTTTAAAAGCTGAAAAAGCAATTGAAAATGGAGACATTACATATCACAAGTCAAATGAAAAAGTATTTGATAATGAATCAGTTAGAGCTATTAACTATGATGATGGCACAGTCACTTATTCAGTTTCTTATCTATACGTGGACACTGAAAAAGTTGATAGAAGAATACTATGAAGTTGATATGAAGAAGATCAGCAGCACACAAAACGAAATGACATATTGGGTTAATGGAGTAATAGACGAAGACAAGTCAGGAGTCTTTGAAACAGAAAAATCTTCAGACAATGAAACAGGGTCAACAAACATGATGAGTACCCAGAGTTGGACTGGGTGTGTATCTGATTGTTTAGGTGATAAAAATATTAGCCAATGGGCAATCACGGGCTTAGCTATTTTATGTGGTGCTGCATGTACAGCTGGTGTCCCAGCAACAGCAGGAACTGCTTGCTATGCTTGTGTAAATACTGCAGGAATCATTGGTGTTAATGCATTCTTTGACTGTATGGAGAAGTGTAAATGATCAATATCTTAAGTAAAATACTATTTATTTTGTCTGGTTGTGCATTGTTGATTTTTGGGATCGTCTTTAAGAATGGATCAATGGCTTTTGGATTGTTCGCTTTATTCTTCATAGCGGCTATCATCGTTCGTGTATTTCATAAACGAACTGAAGAACATTAGTAGCAGCCATATTGTAGGAGAGGAAACTCTCCTACTTAAAAGAAAATTAAGATTTGAAAGTCAAAAAAACACTAATATAAATTTCATGTTGATATCGGATTATATGACCTGACCTTTAATGGTCCAATAAGGTTTTAAGCTTTCAATTAAGCTGTTTTCAATGAATAAGGAAGCAAGTGAAGTTTTTTATGAAGGGGAAGGCAAAACAATTTTCACTGAAATAATACCTGATTATTAAATATTTTCAACTATGTAGGGAAAATAAAAAGATTTTAGATGAGGTACAGAGTGGTTTTATGGTATTGGAAATATTCTGGGAGTTGTACAATGAAGTTACCTTCATGCTTTGTTATTCATCCAGTTGACGCTGAGGGGAAGAGGCTTTATTGTCACTTTCAGTGGAAGTGACTCCATTTTTTTGAGTCTTATTCTGTGACGTTGTTGCTTTTTAACAGCAGTGTTTTTTTGTTTCACACAGCCATTAAATCCTCTGTCAGTCACATATCCATTCTTACTCTAAATTGAAAGCTTCTCTGATTTGCTTCTTGTTCATCTTTCTTAAATTGATCTATGTATTTGGTGTTAGGCTCATATACATACGCTACTCGCCAATCCTTCATTCAATAATGTCTCTTGGACAGATTTTCCATCAACATAAGCGTAAGCTGACTTCTTCACATTTTTATCTCTGCGATCACCTTCATCAAACTTCAATTGCAATCTTACCGTTGCTAACCAATTCCTTGTTTCGCTTAGGTGCATCTTTGCCACTGGTTTCTTAGTCTTAGGAGTGTTTGCGAGTAAGAAGCGAACTGTATCAAGAAGGACTTGGCTTCATTAATTGGTACGTGACATTTCTTAAATATTTGAGAAAAGGAATGTATAAAAAGAAGGCAATTACCGACATATTTCTTGCAGGCTGATTTAAATTTTCTGAAAAAGATGTTGAAAAAGTCAAAAGGATTTTATAATATTAAATCAAGTTAGTTTGTTCGGTCAACAAACTAATAAGATGAACTTTAATTGACCATCGGTAAAGTTCTTGCTAAATATGGATGGAAGGGGGATGAGAGGCTCAATTTATTTGGAGCTTAACAATATAAGAAGCGGAAGAAAGAGGCTTTTATCCTTTTTTAGGCATATAAGGTATGACGAAAAAAGATGAGTTTACTGCTTGTTGATCACCATTTAGATGATGAAAATGCTCTGTGAACGTAAATCACTATAATTCTTTTTGAAAGCGCTTTTATAAACACTTCCTGTCCATAAGTTTAAGGGAATTTTTATACCATTTCATACTGTTCCTTATTAAAGGATCGAAAAGGGGAGAAATCATGCTCAGTGAAAATGTAAAGAAGATTAGCATGGTTGAAAAAGTTGGATATGCGTCTGGAGATTTTGCATGTAATTTAATTTATGCAACAGTGTCTACTTATCTTTTGTTTTTCTATACAGATGTATTTGGTTTATCGGCAGCAACAGCCGGTACTATGTTCTTGGTGGTTAGAATAATCGACGCTCTTGCTGATCCTTTTATTGGAACAATAGTTGACAGAACGAATAGCAGGTTTGGACGCTTTAGACCGTATCTTTTATTCGGAGCTTTTCCATTTGTCATACTGGCAATACTCTGTTTTACAACCCCAGATTTTTCGGATATGGGGAAATTAATATATGCCTATATGACCTATGTTGGCTTGTCGCTTACATACACAATGATAAACGTTCCATATGGCGCGTTAACTTCTGCAATGACTAGAAATAATCAAGAAGTTGTTAGTATAACATCTGTCCGTATGTTATTTGCGAATCTTGGGGGACTTGTCGTTGCATTTTTTGTTCCCTTACTGGCTGCCTATTTAAGCGATACTTCCGGCAACGAATCTCTTGGCTGGCAACTAACCATGGGTATTTTGGGAATGATAGGCGGGGGCCTTTTAATCTTTTGTTTTAAAAGCACAAAAGAGCGTGTCACTCTTCAAAAATCTGAAGAGAAAATTAAATTATCTGATATATTTGAGCAATTTCGTGTTAATCGTCCACTTGTTGTATTAAGTATTTTCTTTATTATTATTTTTGGAGTGAATTCAATCAGTATTTCGGTTGGCATTTATTACGTAACGTATACCTTAGAAAGAGAGGATTTAGTGAAGTGGTACGGTTTGATAGGAAGTTTGCCCGCTTTGGTCATTTTACCGTTTATTCCAAAGCTACATCAATTATTGGGGAAGAAGAAATTACTAAACTATGCATTATTACTGAATATTATCGGCCTCTTAGCTTTACTGTTTGTTCCGCCAAGTAATGTATACCTCATACTTTTCTTTCGATTAATCGCTGCTGCTGGAAGTCTCACTGCCGGGGGATATATGTGGGCGCTCATTCCTGAAACAATAGAATATGGAGAGTATAGAACTGGGAAAAGAATGGGTGGGCTCATATACGCTATCATCGGATTTTTCTTTAAGTTTGGTATGGCCCTGGGAGGAATTATTCCTGGGCTGGTTCTAGACAAATTTGGGTATGTGGCAAATCAGGCACAAACTCCGGAGGCATTAACGGGAATTTTAATTACAACAACCATTATTCCCGTGTTTTTGCTGGTTCTAGCCATGATTGATATTAATTTCTATAATTTAGACGAGAAAAAATATAAAAACATGGTACGAGAATTAGAGAATAGAGATAAAGTTTATTTGGATCATATTGATGATTTCAAGGCTTAAGAAATAATGAGTCAAAAGAAAATAGCTGAGGAGGAGTTCCAAATGAAGATTATTAATCCAGTACTTAAAGGATTCAATCCCGATCCAAGTATTTGTAGGGCAGGAGAGGATTATTATATCGCTGTGTCTACATTTGAGTGGTTTCCAGGTGTCCAGATACACCATTCAAAAGATTTAGTGAATTGGCACTTAGTCGCACATCCATTACAGAGAGTTTCACAATTAGACATGAAAGGGAACCCTAATTCAGGCGGGGTTTGGGCACCATGTTTAAGTTATAGTGACGGAAAGTTTTGGCTGATCTATACGGATGTTAAGGTAGTAGATGGCGCTTGGAAAGATTGTCACAATTATTTAGTTACTTGTGAAACGATTGATGGTGATTGGGGGGAGCCGATTAA
>NZ_JAVAXX010000338.1:0-6166 GCF_042709275.1 Bacillus sp. LR_5
TCTGCTGAAAAAACGGGCTTTGCAAAAGCTTGTCAAAGAAGGTAAAGGAAAGAAAATAGGGCTTCATTTTTCAAAAAATCCAAGGTTCAGCCAACAGCAATCGGACGTGCTTATCTCAATCGGAGACTACTATTTTCACATGCCTCCAACTAAAGAAGACTTCGAACATCTTCCGCATTTAGGTACACTTAATCAATCGTACCGAAATCCTAAAGCTCAAATGTCTTTAACAAAAGCGAAACACCTATTGCAAGAATATGTCGGCATGAAAGAAAAGCCGCTAGTGCCAAATCGCCAGCAGCCAGCTTACCATAAACCGGTCTTTAAAAAACTTGGCGAGAGTTACTTTTAAAATAAAAACAGCCGTGCCTCTTTCTGGCAACGGCTGTTTTTATTTATTCAATAACATACGTATCCACTTTTTTAATCAAATCACTGATCTCAGGCTTGCTGATTTGCTCATCTGCGCCTACAACTTCGCCGCGGTGACGCAGATCATCCGTAATTAACGATGAGAAAATCATAACCGGCACATCTGAGCTTTTCGGATTTTCCTTCAGCAGCTTTGTGAGCCTGTGTCCGTCCATTTTTGGCATTTCAATATCAGTGATGATCATATCAATCTGTTCTGATAAATCAGTTTCGTTTTCAGCAAGGTTCATAATGTATTCATATGCCTCTTTTCCATTTTCAAACGAAGCGATATTGTTGTACCCTGCTTCTTTTAGTTCATCCTGCAAGAGGCGCATCAAAAGCGGTGAGTCCTCTACAATGATTAGCTTTTTATCAGTTCTTCTTTCATCGAAGCCCTCGGTATGCATATTATACGTGTCAACACCTGAATCTGATTCAATGTCATAAATAATTTTTTCATAGTCAGGCAAAAAGATCATCAGGTCTTCGAGCTTAATAATCCCGGTAAGGTGCCGCTCCATTCCTTGATTTAACGATGTCGGCTTTTCAATCGCTTCCCAGGATACTCTGTGAATTTGAGAAACAGAGCCGACATGAAAAACAATTTTCCGTTTATTAAATTCAGTCACGATATATTTCTCATCTTTTGATCCTTCAGGCTCTACTCCAAAAAATGAGAAGAGACTGATCACAGGGAGAATTTCTCCTCTGAGTTTAATCATTCCTTCTACATGCTGATGGGAGTGAGGCACTGATGTCACCTCGACAGGCTGAATAATTTCTCTTACCTTCATGACGTTAATTCCGAAAGCATTTTCACCCACGCCAAACTTCACAATTTCTAATTCATTTGTACCAGAATCCAATAAAATTTCGTATTGTTGTAACGACAATTCAATCCCTCGCTATTCGCATTCAGTATTGTACTGTATATATCGGCGTAATTTGTAAAAAGTGAATGGCAGCTCTTCAAAATCGAATTCCGAAGGCAACAAGCCGCGTTCCTCAAAAAAGAAACTTTTTTCCTAATAACCATTGACTTTCCAACTAACAGTGATAAAATAGTCAAGGATTTTTCCAAAGAAGGGTGTAAATAATGGGTACCTTAGTAATATTTAAAGAAAACGAAATGACTGTTTTAGAGGATATCAGTGAAGAAACTTACCTGAATATGAAGAAAGAATCAGCTGACCTTCAAGAAGAGCATCCTCCGTATCTGATTTGGCACGAAGACCTTCATTTTGATTATGGCTATTAATGAAATTGGCACATATAAACAATAATAGAACATGATACAATAAAGACAATCAAATCGCTGGTTGTCTTCTTTTTTTCTGAAAAGAAAGGTATGTTTAGAAAAAAGGCGCATACAATCGAAATATATAGTTAAAAAGGTGACAAATGATCAGCTAGTGGTAAAATAGGATAAACTCATTATATTTGTTAAGGTGATGAATTATGGAACATTTGCTGAATCCGAAAGCAAGAGAGATCGAAATTTCAGGAATACGCAAATTCTCGAATCTTGTAGCCCAACACGAAGACGTCATTTCACTTACAATCGGCCAGCCTGATTTTTTCACACCGCATCATGTGAAAGCTGCCGCAAAAAAAGCCATTGATGAAAACGTGACGTCATATACTCCGAATGCCGGCTACCTGGAGCTGAGACAAGCTGTGCAGCTTTATATGAAGAAAAAAGCGGATTTCAACTATGATGCTGAATCTGAAATTATCATCACAACAGGCGCAAGCCAAGCCATTGATGCTGCATTCCGGACGATTTTATCTCCCGGTGATGAAGTCATTATGCCAGGGCCTATTTATCCAGGCTATGAACCTATTATCAATTTGTGCGGGGCCAAGCCTGTCATTGTTGATACTACGTCACACGGCTTTAAGCTTACCGCCCGGCTGATTGAAGATGCTCTGACACCCAACACCAAGTGTGTCGTGCTTCCTTATCCGTCAAATCCTACCGGCGTGACTTTATCTGAAGAAGAACTGAAAAGCATCGCAGCTCTCTTAAAAGGCAGAAATGTCTTCGTATTGTCTGATGAAATATACAGTGAATTAACATATGACAGACCGCATTACTCCATCGCAACCTATTTGCGGGATCAAACGATTGTCATTAACGGGTTGTCAAAATCACACAGCATGACCGGTTGGAGAATTGGATTTTTATTCGCACCGAAAGACATTGCAAAGCACATTTTAAAGGTTCATCAATACAATGTGTCGTGCGCCTCATCCATTTCTCAAAAAGCCGCGCTTGAAGCTGTCACAAACGGCTTTGACGATGCATTGATTATGAGAGAACAATACAAAAAACGTCTGGACTATGTTTATGACCGTCTTGTTTCCATGGGACTTGACGTAGTTAAACCGTCCGGTGCGTTTTATATCTTCCCTTCTATTAAATCATTTGGAATGACTTCATTTGATTTTAGTATGGCTCTTTTGGAAGACGCTGGCGTGGCACTCGTGCCGGGCAGCTCGTTCTCAACATATGGTGAAGGATATGTAAGGCTGTCTTTTGCATGCTCAATGGACACGCTGAGAGAAGGCCTGGACCGTTTAGAATTATTTGTATTAAAAAAACGTGAAGCAATGCAGACGATAAACAACGGCGTGTAAGCCGTTGTTTTATTTTTTTGGAAATGAAATTTTAAACGCTGTGCCTTTTTCAGGATGGCTGTCCACATGTATAACTCCCTGATGGTTTTCAATGATATTAAATGTCACCATTAATCCAAGCCCCGTACCTTTTTCTTTTGTTGTTAAAAATGGCTCTCCAATCCGGTTTAGTACCTTTTCAGGTATACCTTCCCCTTCGTCTTTGACAGTAACATGAACAGAATGCTCATCTTCGGTTATGATAATGTCTACTGTTCCCCCATCAGGCATTGATTCAACTGCATTTTTGATTAAATTAATGAATACCTGCTTTAATTGGTTTTGATCCCCGTTTATATAAATGCTGTCTTTTTCATAACTTGTTCTGATAAAAATGCCATTTAAATTCGCCTGCGTTTCTAACAGGGCTGAAACCTCACCAATTAATTTTTTCAAGTTCAAATATTCTTTGACAGCATTTTGCTGAGGTTTCGCCAGCATGAGCAGTTCACTGAGTATTAATTCGATACGGCTGAGTTCAGAAAACACAATATCAAAGTAATGTTCGTTGCCTTCCATTGTCGGTTTCATCAGCTGTAAAAATCCTTTGATCGCTGTAAGAGGGTTGCGGATCTCATGGGCGATTCCCGCCGCGAGCTGCCCTGCGATTGATAATTTTTCCGATTTCAGCATCAATTCTTCTGTTTGTTTTCTCTCTGAGATGTCCCGAAGAATGACCTGGACGGCCGCTTCACCAAAAAAGGTCGTCGGAATGCAGACCATCTCCGTATAGATGACCCTGTTCTGAAAGGTGAACCAGGATTGCTTGACAATTTCAGATTCTGTTTTTTGCTCGGCAATGTTTTGGATTCTCTCTTTTACATCCTCGTGATCGCAAGGATGCAGCTGATCGTATATGTTTTTGCCAATTAAATCCTCATATGTAGCCGCTTCAAACAGGGAAATTCCAGACTCATTCATAAATACCCATTTTCCATTGTGAATCACCGCAATGGTATCAATGGAATTTTGAATCAGCAGCTGATATCGTTCACGGCTTTTTTGCAGGATGGTTTGGAATTTTTTCCTTGAAGAGATATCGATCAGCAGCAGCAGCTCAGCCTGCTGGTTTTTGTAGACGGTCGGGGATGCTTTCACTTCTAAATGAACAGGTGTGCCATCAAGCCTTTTCCACGTCTGTTCAATCATTCCGACTTCCATTCCTTTTTGCATTCGTATAATCCTGTTTTTCACGATATCATGATATTCTTCTTCAATAAATTCATAGGACCATTTACCAATAATAGCATCCTTGCTTTTGGCTCCCAGCATTGAAAGCATCGCGCTGTTTACATAGACGATCTTGCCTTTGACACTGATGCATAGCGGACTCGGGAGATTTTCAACCAACCGTTCATAATCATCCGTTATATATGTAGTCGATTCCGGGCTTGCAGGTTCGATTTCATGTTTTTCGCAGTTTAGGGATTGATGGCCTGTTTCTTCTTCAAGAACCTTCATTTTCAAAATGATTTCCCGTTCTGTCCGCTCAGCTCTTGTCGTAACAATTTCTACCGCAGCCTCCACCCACACAATCGTATGATCTTTTTTAATAAAACGAAAGGTGCACGGCATCAGATGATGTTCATTATAAAAATAGCTTTCAACCAAAAATTGGTCTTCCTCATGCAGAAACGTTTTGAGGAATGATCCGATCATCTCTCCTTGGAGATAGCCCAAATGCAGTTTGGAGTTGGCAGATATATAAATGATGCGTCCATTAGAGGCCAAGACTGCATGAATATCGGTTTTTGTTTGAAGTGGTTTAACATGCTGCGTATCCTGTTCCACAGAATCCCTCCTTTGCATGATCATCGTGTTTCGACATATACAGATTGACTTTTACCTAGTATGATTCGCTAGAAAATGAGTATTCTCCTTCTATTCTTATGGTGAACGTCAATTTTTGAATAAAAGAAAGGGCACACAATCTTTTAGTTGTGCACCCTGTTTTTTATTTTTTACTGTGTTTTTTTTCGAGCTCTGCGTAGGCGTGGATAGCTCTTTTGGCAATAATTTTATTGATCTTATCATCATCATCTACTGATGGAACAACAACACTAAAGGCCACTTTTGGTTTTTTCGACGGGTAATAGCCGACAAAAGTCAGATTGTATGTTTTTTTCCCCCACCAGTTGCGATTCGTGCCGTAGTAAAATGTTTCCGCTGTTCCCGTTTTCCCTGATACATCTTCTGTAAACGTATTTTTTGCTGTCCCTGAAGAAGTGACTAATTTCATGCCTGTTTGTACTTGTTTCAAATCGCTCTCTGAATTATTAATCTTATTGAGTACTTTAGGTTTCCTATGTTCAATCGCCTTACCCAGCTGGTCTTTTTTTCCTGGCTTATGAATACTTGTGACGATTCTAGGCTGAACACGATAGCCACCATTGGCGATTACTGAGATGTATTGAGCCATTTGAAGCGGTGTGTATGTATCGTATTGGCCAATTGCTAAGTCTAAAATTAATCCTCCTACAGTTTTAGGTGTGGTTTGCATTCCGGCTGATTCCTGCGGGAGATCAATACCTGTCTTTACTCCCAGACCAAACTGGCTGTAATAGTTTCTCATTTTCAGTAGATCGTTCTGATCAGCCGGGAGAGATCCATGCGGCTTGTATGTTACGCCTGCAATATGCATGGCAACATTGAACATATATACGTTTGAACTTTTTTGCAATGCGGTTAATTCATTGATGGTTCCCATATTAGTATAAGATTTTTTTATAAGATTCGTTCCTAAAAGCATTGGAGCATCGACATAATATTTATAATGCGGAATTCCGTCCTGATAGCCGGCTAGCACGGTGGCCCCCTTTACTGCTGATCCCATTTCATATTGGGTGGTAAATGCCCCTATCGCATAATCTTCAATTTTGTTGGTTTTTAAATCTATCTTTTTCCCTGCCATTGATAAAATATCGCCGTTATTCGGGTCCATCATTACGGCAAAGGCTCTGTCAAGCATGTAATTTCCGCGTGCACGGCTGTTTCTTACTTCTTCTTCAATAATCTTTTCTACCTTTGCCTGAAGCTCCATGTCAAAAGAAAGCTGAAGATCGTATCCCCTGCT
>NZ_JAVAXX010000339.1:0-6156 GCF_042709275.1 Bacillus sp. LR_5
GAAAGTGAAAAATCCGTGTTTCGAAAATGGCATCCTCCATTACAGAGTTACTGATATATGCACCGACAGCTTGGACGATGAAGCATTATGCTACTTTTTTTTCTGGCACTTTGCGCAAAAATGCGTGCCTCTTCCTCCAACGACAATTTTCGAAATCATCGTTCCGCAATTTTTGCATGGCTCGTCTTTTTTTCCGTACACAAAATGCTGCAGCTGGAACATTCCGATTTCCCCTTGGGAGTTGATATATGAACGGACTGTGCTTCCGCCCGCATCAATCGCCTCCTGCAGAGTGTTTTTGATTTCAGCGTGAAGGGTTTTGATTGTTTTATCTGATAATTGATTTGCTTTTATCTCGGGATGAACACCCGCTCTGAAAAGAGCCTCATCCACATAAATGTTTCCTAGTCCAACTACCGTTTTTTGATCCAGTAGGGCAGTTTTGACAGCGCGGTTTGTTTTCGCAAGCCGTTCTTTTAAATACGCACTCGTAAATTCTTCTGCATCCGGCTCCGGACCTAACTGAGAAAGCGGGAGCTCGCCCGCTTCTTCTCCCGGTTTAAATAAGTGCATGGTTCCAAATTTCCGCACATCCCTGTACCGGAGCTGGGTTCCATCCGTCATCGTGAATATGACATGCACGTGTTTATCGTCAGGCTCCTCGGCTTGATGAAGACCGTATTTTCCTTCCATTCGAAGGTGAGAAACCATAACATAATGATCTAAATGAAACAGTAAAAACTTTCCCCGTCTTCCGATGGACTGTATCGTTTCTCCTGCTAGTTTTCGCGCAAATTCCTCCGGTTCGGCAGGCCGTTTGATGATATTCGGCCATCTGATCTCTACCGATTTGATTGTTTTTCCCTTTACAAGCCCGGTCAGAGTGCGCCGGACCGTCTCAACCTCTGGTAATTCCGGCACATCCATCACTTCCTATCTCTGTTTATTTCGCATCGTACCAAGATGGGCCTGATGCAAAGTCCACCTTTAACGGCACATCTAATGCAAGCGCATGCTCCATCACTTCAGGAACAAGCTTTTCAAGAATTTCAATTTCTTCCTTTGGCGCCTCAAAAATCAATTCATCGTGTACTTGAAGCAGAAGCCTTGCTTTCAACTGTTTTTCTTTCAGCTTGGCAGCCATGTCAATCATGGCTTTTTTGATAATATCAGCGGCGCTTCCTTGAATCGGCGTATTCATGGCCGTCCGCTCCGCAAAACTTCGGATATTAAAGTTCCGGCTCGTCAGCTCAGGGATGTAGCGGCGGCGATGCATAAGGGTTGTTACGTATCCTTTTTGTTTCGCTTCCTGTACTGAATCTTCCATGTACGCTTTTACGCCTTGGAAGCTTTCCAGATAGCGGTCGATAAATGCTCCCGCTTCCTTCCGAGTAATGCCGAGGTTCTGTGACAGACCGTAATCGCTGATCCCGTAAACAATGCCAAAGTTGACCGCTTTCGCCTGGCGTCTCATCGCAGATGTCACTTCATCCTTAGCGACATGGAACACATCCATTGCCGTTTTCGTGTGAATATCCATATCATTTGTAAAAGCTTCGATCAGATTTTCATCCTTTGAAATATGGGCAAGCACCCGCAGCTCGATTTGTGAATAATCGGCTGCAAAAATGAGCCAGTCTTTTTCAGACGGCACAAAAGCTTGGCGAATTTTCCGCCCTTCCTCAAGCCTGATCGGAATGTTTTGCAGGTTCGGATCAGTCGAGCTGAGACGGCCAGTTTGCGTTAAGGCCTGGTTAAATCGCGTGTGCACTTTATGCGAATCCGGTCTCGTCACCTTTAAAAGCCCTTCGATATATGTTGATTGAAGCTTGCCAATTTGTCTGTACTGTAAAATATAGTCGACAATATCATGCTTGTCAGCCAGCTTTTCAAGCACATCGGCAGACGTAGAATAGCCTGTTTTCGTTTTCTTTACGACAGGAAGGCCGATCTTTTCAAATAAGATGACGCCTAGCTGTTTCGGAGAATTGATGTTAAACGGCTCTCCCGCAATCTCATGGATTTTTTCTTCATATTCCTTCAGCTTCGCACCCAGTTCTTCACCCATCCGTTTTAAACGGTCAACATCGACCTTGACGCCAGTTGATTCCATTTCGCCAAGAATAAGCGCAAGAGGCATTTCCAGCTCTTCAAACAGTTCAAGCTGGTCGTTGTTTTCCAGCTCCTGAACGAGCTTTTCCCGAAGGCTTTGAATTGCTAACGCTTTTCGGCCAAGGTGCTCAGACAGTACGTCTTCTGACGGCACTGCCCGTTTTGCTCCTTTTCCATAAACTGATTCATCACTTGAAACGATATGCAGGCCGTAATCCTTAGCCACACTCGCAACGTCGTCATATGAATTGCCCGGGTTGATGATATAAGCCGCAAGGAGCGTATCAAACTCGGCTCCTTTCAGCTCAATGCCCTGCCAGCGCAAAGCGACAACAGCCCGCTTGCTGTCGAAGACCCATTTCTTCTGCTCGTCATTTTCCACCCATTCTTTAAACACCTCAGACTCAACGGCAGTGTCTTTCGGAATGAAATAAGCTCCCGTTTCATTTACGATCGAAAATCCGAGAATCGGCTCTTCATGATAATTATCGCCAATCTGTTCAACGACAAATGCGGATGGAGAAACCAATATATCGCTTGTCACGTCTGTGACTGTTTTGACATTAATGTCTTCCAACGATTGATCCTGTTCTGCTTCTGCACTGTCTTCTCCAAGCCGTTCAAGAAGCGTGTTGAAGCCAAGATCTTTAAAGATGGCAATGACCTGTTCACGATTAAAGCCTTGATATTCCAGGCCGGAAACAGATACCTCAATCGGAGCATCCGTCATAATTGTCGCAAGCTCCTTGCTCATCAATGCCTGATCCTTAAACTCCTCAAGCTTTTCCTTCAATTTCTTTCCGCTCACCTCGTCAATGGACTCCAGCAGCTTTTCAACGGAATCAAATTGTTTTAAAAGCTTAATCGCAGTCTTTTCTCCGACGCCGGGCACACCCGGAATATTATCTGAGGAATCGCCCATCAGACCCTTCATGTCAATGATTTGTTCAGGCGTAAGCCCATATTTCTCTTTGACATGCTCCGGTGTGTAAAATTCAACATCGGTAATTCCCTTTCTCGTAATGGCAACTGTCGTTTTGTCCGTTGCCAGCTGGGTTAAATCCTTATCCCCTGAGAAAACCTTTACTTCAAATCCGTCTTTTTCAGCCGATTTGGCCAGTGTGCCGATAATATCATCCGCTTCATATTGTTCCAGTTCATAGCGGCTGATCTGGTAGGCATCCAGCAGCTCGCGGATAAACGGCATTTGTTCGGAAAGCTCAGGCGGGGTTTTCTGTCTGCCGCCTTTATATTCTTTAAATGTGCCGTGACGAAATGTTGTTTTCCCGGCATCAAACGCAACCAGCATGTGCGTCGGTTTTTCATCCTCAAGCATTTTCATCAAAATCATCGCAAAGCCGTATACAGCATTTGTATGAACACCTTTATCATTGCTTAACAGCGGCAATGCAAAAAACGCCCGGTAAGCCAGACTGTTTCCGTCTACAAGCACTAATTTTTTTCGTTCCGTCATTCAATTTCCTCCTAAGAAGCCTCAGGCTTCCATTCATCTCTTACATAGTCATTAGCTCCTCTTATTTTAACAAAGTTCAATTTGAAAGGAAAATACGTGAACTATAAGAGAAGACACAAAAAAGGACGGGAACACAAATAGGTTCCCGCCGTCAAAATTGGCTCCTTGGATGAAGGGGTTCTACTACATCCTACCAGCATAGGTTTAACAGTGCATGAAGATATTGTTAAACCTTTGTAAACATTAGGCGGACTTTTCAGCGGCCCGTTTCAGCGTCACGGTAAAGACAGTTCCCCGTCCAAGCTCGCTTGTGACATCAATTTTCCCTTCATGAGCCTCTATTAAATGCTTGACAATCGCAAGGCCCAGCCCGGTTCCGCCCGAATTCCTGCTTCTGTCTTTATCTACGCGGTAAAAGCGTTCAAAGATGCGCGGAATTTCTTCTTTCTGAATTCCGATTCCAGAATCGGCAACCTCAATCTGAATGTCTTTTTCTCTGGGCTTTACATTGATAGCCACGGAGCCCCCCTCAGGCGTGTAGGTTAACGCATTGTTTACGAGATTAAGAAATACCTGTTTCAGCCTGTACGGGTCACCAGATACATATTGAGGGTCTTTCGGGACATTCAGGTGCAAGGAGATGCCTTTCTCATCCGCCTTATGCTTCAGAAGCGTTTCAATCTCAACAAGCATTTTGGCCGGCTCAAACGTTTCGATACTGAGCGTGAAATTTTGCTGCTCGATTTTTGAGAGATCGAGCAAATCCTGAACCAAAGACTGAAGCCTTTCGCTTTCCTTAAGAATAATAGAGAGAAATTCAGAAAGCGCCTCTTTGTCTTCCATCGCCCCATCCAATAACGTCTCCGTAAACCCTTTTATGGACGTAATCGGTGTTTTCAGCTCATGAGAAACATTGGCCACAAAATCCTTCCTCATCTGCTCTAATTTCTTTGTTTCCGTCATGTCATGGAAAACAAGCACAATTCCTTTCCATTCATCGTCCGGCCCCATAATCGGAACGCCGTCCACTTCAAAATAACGCCGTTCTATTTTGATCGGCAGTCTTAACAGCTTGCATTTCTTTGTCTCCGTCATAAAAATGTCTTCGACAAGCTGGATCACTTCTTCATGTTCAAATGCATCGTGATAAAGACGGCGCAGCATATGATTCGGATTGATATGAAACTGCTTGGCGTAAGACCTGTTTACGAGATTAATAAAGCCTCTTCCGTCGATCATAATCAGCCCGGAGCCAATGTTTTCAATGACTGTCAGCAGCCGATCCCGCTGCATTTCCTGCGTTCGCGTCATTTCCATCAGATCAATGGCAAGGCTGTTCATCGCATGTCCTAGCTTATCAGAACGCCTAATATAGCCGCCGTACGTCCGTGCATCGTAGTTGCCCTTAGAGAGTTCTGTGGCTACATTTGTCGCTGACTCAATTGACCTTTTATAACGTGAGGTCATGCTGGAATAAAAATAAACAATGACGATAAATGCGGTACAAAGACTGGCCGTCAGCATCCCCCACAATTCGCCTTTTAAGCCGTCGCTTTTTTCAGAGGCGGAAAGCAGCACATATCCTGTTTTTTCACCTTCGCTTCTAAGTGAAAGTCCGTAATAAAGCTTGTTATCTGTTGTTGACAGAATACCCTCATGGCCAGAAACAAGCGCCTGCACCTTTTGGGAATCAGCCGATCTCCCGTTTGACCCATACAGCACCTTACCGTCTGTATCGATAACGGATGCGCTCACATCAAGCGCGCCGCCTGCATCTTTAATGATTTTCTCATTTGCTTGATTATTCAGATTGCCGGCATCAAGAAGCGAAGCCAAGTATTTTGCTTCTTTTTCAATGTGTTCCTCTGCTTTCCTTTGATCAGATGTTTCAAAAAGCTGCTGTAAAAACAGCCCGAGAACACAAAACACCAGAATCATACAGACAACGAATACAGAAAAAAGGCGCACACGGTATTTATTCATTCATTTTTGGCTCCTCCAGTTTATACCCCAATCCCCTAATCGTTTTAATGTAGATCGGTTTTTTGGTATTGTTTTCAATTTTGTCGCGAAGATGGCTGATGTGAACATCAACAATTCTCGTATCTCCGGCAAAATCATAATTCCAGACTGCGCTCAGCAGCAGGTCTCTTGTCAGAACTCTGCCTTTATGTCTGCCTAAATAGAGCAACAGTTCGAATTCTTTCGGTGTCAATTCAAGCTGACTTTCTTTAAAGTACGCTTCATAATGATCAGGCAGGATTTTCAGATCGCCGATTACGATCTGGCCTTCCATTTCATCGTTCTTCATCTCACTAGAGGGCGCAGCTATTTCCGAACGCCTTAAAATCGCTTTGACTCTCGCATTTACTTCCCTTGGACTGAACGGCTTGGTCATATAATCATCAGCACCGAGCTCCAGCCCTAATACTTTGTCGAATTCCTCATCCTTCGCTGTCAGCATTAAAATGGGAAACATCAGTTTTTGCTGTCTCAGCTGCTTGCATACTTCGATTCCGTCCAATTTTGGAAGCATCACATCAAGCACAATCAAATCAGGCTTCTCTGTT
>NZ_JAVAXX010000034.1:0-37980 GCF_042709275.1 Bacillus sp. LR_5
CGGTGACGGACAATCATATGCCTGGAAACTTTCTATTTGTTTTCTTCCAATTCCTCAACAATACAGCGGACACCCATGTTTTCTAATGCCTGCTTCAGCGTGCCGTACGTTTCATATTCACTAAAATCAAGCCCCAATTGAATCGATGTTTGGGCCACATCCGGGCGAATCCCTGAAAATACGGCTTTGACGCCTAATAAGAAAAGTGTTTTAGACAGGTTGTACAATTGCTGAGCCACCATGGTATCCACAATCGGAACACCCGAAAGATCAACGACGAGGCTTGTGATTTTTCTCTCGACACAGCGGACCGGCACTGTTTCTAAAATGACATGTGCCCGTTTTGTATCAATGGAGCCGATAAGCGGCAATATCCCGATTCCATCGGCAATGGAAATGACCGGGCAGCCAAGCTCTGAGATCAATTCCTGCTGAGATGTGAGCCTCATCAGCATGAATTTTTGGTACTGCTCAGAGAATTCAATAATGAGCTTATCGAACGACTGATTCACAATGCGGTTCCATCGGTCTGCATCCTCATTTGTGACGATCTCCTGATTCTCTTTTATAAATGTGGCGACTGCGTCCCAGAATGAGATTCTAGAATTGGATATGGCTTCTACGACCTCATGCACTTGAACATCCTGCTCTACCCTGTTTTTCGCAACGTTTTCCGCCCATTTTGTCATGTTGTCTTGAAAATCGGTTTGATCCTCCAGAAATGCGCTTGCGATTGTTATATTGGTAAATGTATGCTGCTCGGTTAAAAGTGTTTTCGTTTCTTCACTTAAATGGCTGGCGGAATATAGCTCGCCTTTTAGCTGGCAACGCAAACTGAACCATTTCTCAGTAATATCCGCAGTGTTGTCTATGATATATTGATATAATAATTGATCGATATTCACGGTCTGTCTCCTTTTTCGTAATAGAAGCACTTTCATTATAAAATGATAAATCGGAATTGTGAATAAGACTAGAGAAAAATCAAATGATTCTGCTCTCTGAGAGCATTTCAGCTTCATATCCTTAGGCGAATGCACCAATAAGAGTCCGCCCGCATAAACTGCAGTGTACAGTTTACAATGAGAAAGGACGTTATCACATGTATTATGTTGATCCTTATATGTTTGCGGGGCATTTTTATGAGCCTTGGCCTGCTTTTGAATATGAATACCGATATCCATGGCCTGGCATTGGCAGCGGTGCTGTTCCGGGCTCTGGCGGCGGCTCCGGCCCTGGCATTGGCGGCGGTGCTGTTCCAGGCTTTGGCGGCGGCTCCGGCCCTGGTATTGGCAGCGGTGCCAGCCCAGGCTTCGGCGGTGCGCCGCAGGGACCTCCTCCTTCCCAAATACCAGCGAAACCCCCAAAACCGCAGGGTTCTCAAGGAGCCGTTTTGTTAGTTGAACCAATCACCATTCGTCCTTGCCTTTTCCGATTTACCTATGTTTGGTTAACCAATGGCCGCTCATTTTGGTTTTACCCGATCATCCTTGGCAGAAGATCCGTCGGCGGCTTTTATTGGGATTCCTCACGGCGCCGCTGGGTTTATTTCGCCTTAGACACAAATCACATCGATGTTGTAAGCTGCTCATTTTAATAATCAGCCGGTTTCCCGGCTGATTTTTTTATGTTACTTCGTCCGTAAACAGGTTATAGTATTATTATCTTTTCAACTTGGAGGTTTCCCTATGATCAAACAAATTGGCACTGTTGCTATATATGTCGAGGACCAGCAGAAAGCGAAGCAATTTTGGACAGAGAAGGTAGGCTTTGATATTGCAGCGGACCACCCAATGGGACCTGAAGCAAGCTGGCTGGAGGTTGCGCCAAAAGGGGCCGAGACTCGTTTAGTCATTTACCCGAAAGCCATGATGAAAGGCTCAGAGCAAATGAAGGCTTCTATTGTGTTTGAATGCGAAGACATCTTTGGTACATACGAGAAAATGAAGACAAACGGTGTAGAATTTCTCGGTGAGCCCAATCAAATGGAGTGGGGCACCTTCATTCAATTTAAGGACGAAGACGGAAATGTGTTTTTATTAAAAGAATAAACTGTTGCGCACGGCGGTTCGATTCCGCCCTGCGCTTTCTTTGACATTGAGAATGAATTTCATTTACAATTATTCATATGTGAGAATGATTGGAGTGAGACAAATGTTTGTACAGTTGAGAAAAATGACGGTTAAAGAAGGCTTTGCAGATAAAGTCATAGAACGTTTCAGCGCTGAAGGAATCATTGAAAAACAAGAAGGTTTAATTGATGTGACAGTGCTTGAGAAAAATGTGCGCCGCGGTGATGAAGAAGTTGTTGTCATGATTCGCTGGGAATCAGAGGATCACTGGAAGCAATGGGAAAAAAGCGATGCGCATATCGCCGGCCATAAAGCAAACAAAGGCAAACCAAAGCCTGACTATCTGATCAGCACTGAAGTGAGCATGTACCATGTACGTGCTGTCAAACAAGGGACATACAATCAATAAAAAGCTTGCGCCTTGCTGCAAGCTTTTTTCTAAGAGTCATGTTGATCTGCTTTGTTCGTATGTTACGGTATACAGCGGCTTATTTTTATGCCATTCTGCAAATAACACGTCCTCTGTCTTATCAATGTTCTTCTTTTTCAATTCTTGCTTCAGCCACTGTTCATCCACACCTGCTTCCTTCAGATTATCCCCGACAAGCTCTCCATCTATGATTAACGTGATTGGCAGGGAAACAGACTTCGAAGGAACCTGCAAATCCTTATTGGTCGGTTTGTCAAAGTCTGATTTTGGAAGCACGCTGACCATCCCGTTTGTTTCCAAAATCGCATATTCTACTTCTTGGATCGAAAAGCTCCCAGCTTGCCTCAATAGGCTTTGCAGCTGGTTAATGTCCATCTTATTTTTCTTCAATACTTTATATTGAAGCTCCCCTTTGCGGATGACGATATTCGGCTCGCCCTCCAAGAACTTTCGCGATGATTTCATTTTTTGCGTGATAAATTCAATAATATAAATCAGCACGCCCCACAGCAGCGAAGCAAAAATAATTTCTTTGATTTTGATTTCATGATCGTAAACGGCATTTCCGACCAATTCTCCTAAAATTAAAGCAGAGATAAAGTCAAACGGCGTAATTTGAGAAAATTGGGTTTTCCCGAGAAGCTTTAAGATGATAAATAAAATGCCTAAACCGCAGACCAGTTCTACCGCAACACTTAAATAATTTCCCATATTGATAGCACCTACTTCTTGATTATACTATCAGTATGGTCAATGCTTTCCTTTCTAAACCGGAAAGAGCTAATCGGCAAGCTCAGCTTTGCATGGTGCATTGGAGCATGTCATTGAAAAGCTGCTCTGCATCACTGCGGTCAATCTGGACAAGCGGGTCATTGAGGAAGGCTTGAAACGCGAGGCCAGTGTCCTTTGTTAAACCTGCGTCCGCCACTGCCTCCTGATTGGATATATGCCTAGCCGCCAGCATTTCCACACCTTTCGGAAGCGCTCCGGACAAAATCGGCTGGACACGGTTCCTTGTGATGAATGCGTTTGTTTCGACAATGGCTTGTATAGGAAGGTTTGAGACCTGGCCTTGATTCGGCATATTTACATTTGTGACGAGTTCACTCAATCCGAGAAGAGCCGCTATGATGTTCACGCCTTCTTCTCCCGAAGCTTTCTCAGCAACGCCCCGTTGTTGCACGATCAACCGTTCTGTTTCTTGTCGTTTCTCAGCTCTGTCTTGTTTTCTGAATGATATAGGTGTGAGATGAAATTTCCATACTTCAGGCTGTTTGAGGTATGGACCGGGAAGAAACTCTGCCAGATGCCTGTCACCCGCAGCAGGGATGGCGCCATACGTTTCAAATAAATCAAACGCAACACGGTGTGCCGAACAAAAGACGCTGTCCCTCCAGCTTTCCCCCTCCAGCTCATATCCTGATTCCCAATAGTGCGCGCTGAATTCACCGAATATAGGCAGCAGGTCAATATGGCGGTAAGAGGCTTTTGTGATCCATGTAAAATGGTTAATGCCGAGCACATTAACGCGGATATCCTCACGCCGCGGCACCTCAATCCCCAGCCTTTCCGTGACCATTTCCGCCAATAACTTTTGCGTCCCGAATACCTCGTGGCAGCAGCCAATTGCTTTGATGCCGGGAAACACTTTATACAGTACTCTTGTACAGACAGACATCGGGTTTGTATAATTAACGACCCATGACTCTGGTGCGTAGTCTCTTATTGCCCGGGCAATTTCTGCAAATATCGGCACAGCACGCAAGCCTCTGATGATTCCTCCAGGCCCGACAGTATCACCTACAGACTGATAAATACCGCAGCGCTCAGGCAAGTGGACATCGACTTCCATATCATCCAGTGATCCCGGCAAAATGGAAATAATGACGATATCCGCGGCTGATAACGCCTTTTTCAAAGTAGAAACAGCCTCATATCTCCATTTGCCGTTCCCGCTGTGATTGCCGATCACTTCATTTTTCTGAGCGGCTTCAAAATCAAGATCATAGAGCGCCACCGTGCCTGACATCCTTTCATCAATCGACAAATCACTCATCAGGCTTCTGGCCCAGCCTTGGGACCCCCCGCCGATATAGGCAATCTTAATCTGATCTAATGTACTGATATGAAACACTCCCTTTCTCAGCCTTTCACCGAACCGATCAGCATTCCTTTTGCAAAGTGTTTTTGTAAAAATGGATAGACCGCCAAAATCGGCAGCGTCGCAATGACAATGACAGCGAGTTTAATTCCCTGCTCCGGCGGAACGGCATTTTGCATCGTATCGCCATTGGTCGCCGTTAAATCCGATAAAATCGTGACTTGGCGAAGCACCATTTGCAGCGGCCATTTTGCACTGTCATTGATATATAAGAGAGCGTGGAAGAAATCATTCCAAATCCCGACCGCATAAAACAGCGCAAAGGTCGCAATAACCGGCTTTGACAGGGGCAGGGCGATCCGCCAGAAGACGCCGATTTCGGAACAGCCGTCAATTTTTGCTGATTCCTCCAGCTCGCGCGGCAGCTGCTGAAAGAAGTTTTTGATAATAATAAGGTTGAACGGATTAATCGCCATCGGCAGAATCAATGCCCAATACGTATCCAAAAGGCCAAGTGATTTTACGACAAGATACGTCGGAATCATGCCGCCTGAAAACAGCATGGAGAAAATCACCAGATTCAACAGCAGATTCCGTCCCTTCACATGCCGCTTCGCCAGCGGATACGCCATCGTGAAGGTGAAAAACAGCTGTACAGCCGTCCCAACCACCGTGATGAAGATGGACACGCCCATGCTTCGAAGGAACGTCGGTGTCGAAAACACATACTTGTAAGCATCAAGTGTAAAGGTTTTCGGGAAAATAAAGAAGCTCCGCTGGGCGAGTTCCGCTTCTGTCGCAAAGGAACCGGCGATAATATATAAAAACGGCAAAATGGTAATCGCGCCGACACCGCCGAGAAACAGAATGTTGCAGACGTCAAACACCCGTCCGGCTTTGGTGTTGTGCATCGTGTGAATTTCAGCCATACCTCTCCCTCCTCTAAAACAATCCTTCCTGATCAAACTTTTTCGCAATGTAATTGGCGCCAAAAATCAAGATAATCCCGACAACTGATTTAAACAAACCGACCGCCGTGCTGTAGCTATACGCCCCTTGGGTAATCCCCATCATATACACATACGTGTCGAAGATGTCAGCCACACTGCGGTTGAGTGAGTTCGTCATCAAATACACCTGTTCAAAGCCAAGATTCAAAAAGCTGCCGATTCTTAAAATCAACAAAACGATAATGGTGCTTCTGATCGCCGGCAGCGTAATATGCCACATTCTCCTGAACCGCCCCGCTCCGTCCATGATGGCCGCTTCATACTGCTCTTGATCAACCGTAGCAAGCGCTGCCAAAAATAGAATCGTTCCCCAGCCTGTTTCCTTCCAAATGCTTTGCATCACAATCATCGGCCGGAACCAGTCTGCATCCGACAAGAAAGAAATCTGCTCACCTGTCAGGCTCATGATCATTTTGTTGATCACACCTGTATCGACAGTAAAGAAAACGAAGGTGATGCTGACCACAATTGTCCATGATACAAAATGGGGTACGTAAATAAAGGTTTGGATACATCTTTTATACGCGGCCTTTCTTACCTCATTCAAAAGCAGGGCTAAAATGAGAGGCGCGGGAAAGGCAAACAAAAGATCCAGGCTCGCCAGCATGAGGGTGTTGCGCAGCAGCCGGAAAAAATCCGGATTCATAAAAAAGTCTTTGAAATAATCAAAACCGACCCATTCGCTTTTCCAGAAGCCAAGATATGGCGAATAGTCTTTAAAAGCGATCAGCACGCCCCACATCGGCAAGTATTTAAAAATCAAAAAATAAAGCAGACCGGGAATAAGAAGAAGATAAAGCCATTTGTCCCGTTTGAGCGCAGCCATCCAGCTGATGCCTTTTCCAGCGGTGAGAACAGGTGAATCTCCCTTCTTCGGCACTGTTTCCATATCTGTTCTCCTTTCGTGATACCGGGGCGCCCGCCGAAAGGCAGGCGCATCGGTTTATTTTGACGATTGGTACAATTTGTTCAAGTCCTTCATCAGGTCATTGCCGCCGCTTTTTTTCCAAAGCTCCACTGCATCAGCGAACCCTTTTTCATCAATTTCTCCAATGATAAATTGTGTTCTCGCGTCGAGGATGATGTTGTCAAGCTGGGCTCCTTTTTGGGTATAGACATCAGATACAAGCGACTCAGCCGGGTTAAAGACGGCTATTTTTTCTCCTTCGGTTATGATGTCCTTGCGATGCTGGAAGAGCTTGGTTTTCTGGTCTTCGATGTAATACTCGCTTTTCGGAATCGACATGCTGAACTGTGCCAAGCCTTCATGCTCATACAGGAGAGATTTGTTGTTTTTTTCAAGTGAGGTGAATACGCCGTCCTTGAGCTCGTAATTGCGGCCCTTCACTCCGTTGTTCTTGAGAATCTGCGCTTCCTTATCATTCATCTTATCGAGGAAGGACAGCACCTCTTTCAGCTCTTTTTCAGTTTTGACGCTTGATTTTGGTATCGTGATCATGCCTGAATAACCAGATGTCGGGAAAGTGCGCTTGCCATTCGGTCCCTCAAGCGAGCCGACGATATCAATGATATCCTTGTTCGACTCATCCGCCTCCTCCATCGCGCTTTGGATTTGAGACGCTCTTGAGCCTGTATCAACGATGACACCCGCTTTTCCTTTTACAACCGGATCATTCCACTTCGCAGAATCCATGACAGCAAAATCCTTATTGATCAATCCCTCATCATAGAGCTTTTTAAAAAACGTGAGCGCATTCATGTATTCCTTCGTTGTAAAATCTGGAATCAGCTTTCCGTTTTCAACACCGTAGCGGTTCGGAGCGCCGAACCAGATTTGCAGAACATCCCATGGGCTTCCGTTGCCGAGTCCCATCCATTTCGGCACGACCATGCCGTACGTATCATCCTTGCCGTTTCCGTCAGGATCTTTTTCCTTAAAGGCTTTCAGCACTTCATAGAAATCATCAAGCGTTTCCGGCATATCCAGACCGACATTTTTCAGCCAGTCGGTTCTGATGATCATACACGCCCTGATCAGATCCCTCGTTCTGTAGATTCCGTACACCTCGCCGTTCACCGAGCTGTTCTTCAAAATCTTTTCATCTGCCTGGCTTAAATTCTTGTAGTCTTTTAAATAAGGAGACAGTTCCCAAAACGCCCCTGCTTTGACAGACTTGATAAAGCCGGCTGACTTATCTTTAATGACAATCGCGTGAGGCATCTCTCCTGAAGCCATGACGATGTTGAATTTGTCGTTGTAGGATGAATCAGGCACCCATGTGACCTTAATCTCTTTGCCTGTGTATTTTTCGAGCGCTTTTAATGAAGGGCTTTTATCACTCGGGCTTTCCGGCGATAAAAGCGGCGCCATAATTTTGATCGTATCTTTCGAACCGCTTGCTGAATTGGATGTTTCCGAATGGCTGCATCCGGCGATCATCATGGCAGCAAGCGGCAAGGCCATCCATTTTTTTCGCATTCTTATTTTCATGTTGCGTAAGTCCCCCTTTTTTCAATTTGCATTTCCCCTTTGCCCCTCTCAATATAAAGCGCTTACATAAATTCTTGCAATCTTCATTTTTTGCACCATTTCTCCTATGAAATTCCGGCTGTTATCCTTTTTTGCCCGATGTTTCTTTTTTTGCCGGAAGGGAATCTCCGATCAGTTCCAGCGCCGCTATGACATTTAAACACCATTGAGAGACAGTGTTCGTTGTCACCCATGGAAGCTCCTCTAGCTGCGTCCATGTCTCGATGCGCTCCGGTTTGATCGGAAGCGGCGTATGGCTGAGCTTATCATCGAGCAAAAGATTCCACGCTTTGGCGGCGAGATGAGGATCTTGTTTTTTTCTCGCGGCGTAGGCTGTCATACCGGCGGCGAACATCGGCCAGTGAAAATGCCTGTCATGAAGAGCGCCTCCGCTTTTTTTCCGTTTTTCCTCATCACTGAGTGTGTAAAATTCGCCGAATTCACTCAGCATATCCTCCCATTCCCGGTCATCAAGAAGCTCAGCCAGCTCCATCCACACTTGCGGCGCGCCGAAGGCAATGATCATATGATATCCGCCCGCAATGCCGTCTCCCATGTGATGAAGCATCGAGGTCGCCGGGTCATATTCAAATGTCGGGCCGGATAATAAGCGGAGCGGCAGCAGCTTCAGACAGTTGATTCCCGTTTCGATTTTTTTGAGATATTTCGGATTTTCGGTCCGCTCCCATTCCGCCAGCCAGTTCGAGCAAAACGCCGCCCAGTCCGGTCCCGTTCTGGCGTGAGTCGGGTGCTTGCCTTTCTCGTAAAAAGCGCGCATCGGATCGGTTTTGACGAGGGCATAATCGGCATCCTTCACTTCTGTCAAAAGATCTCCCGTCCGCTCATCACCCGTCAGATAATAATAGAATTTATAAAGCCCGGCCATGCTGATTCTCGCTTCCTTGCAGCCGCATCCCCA
Source organism: Bacillus sp. LR_5 (assembly GCF_042709275.1). Classification (NCBI taxonomy): domain Bacteria; kingdom Bacillati; phylum Bacillota; class Bacilli; order Caryophanales; family Bacillaceae; genus Bacillus; species Bacillus sp. LR_5. The sequence continues at coordinate 9,024 of NZ_JAVAXX010000034.1, forward strand.
GTGCACAACGTTATGCCGTGAACCAAGTCCGGCGTATTCACCGAGGTGAAAGCTGTCCGTTTCGCTCGTATGGCGGGTCATGGCTTCTGCCATGCGAAAGATATCCTCTCTGCCTGAGCGGAAAAACGCCTGCCACAGCCATAGGGTCGGAACGAGCTCATTGTTTTGCCATGCGTATCCACCGAGATCGTACCGCCACATATGCCGGATCGGGTCATACGTATGCATGACATCGCCATAATGCCAAAAACCGTACCATCTGCGTTGCTCTACTTCCTTTTTATAAAACAGAAAGGCCGCATCAAGCTGTTCTTCCAGCTCTTTTTTGAGCGGATGGGATGTGTCAATGATGCTCCATACCCCGAGTGCTTTTGATTCGTAATAGACGTCCGGCTCGCATACAATGAGCGGCGGCGCCTGCCATTTGTCAGCCAGCGCATTGAGGACTTCGTCAGACGGCATGTGCGAAAAGCACGCCAGGCTTATTTCATTTGTGTTCGCAATGCCTGTCGGATCAGAGCGCATTTCATCAAAGCCTTCATACGCGCTGGCCACGTGGGTGTTTCCTGTATAATGCCGCAAATCCATCGCTTCGCCGTCCGGAGGCCAAAGCCAGATAGTCATTTTGGGGCGGCTGCCGGCAAGACCTGTGATTTCCAGTGCTGAAGGATATTTCTCAAAGAAATACCGCAGGCCGAGAGCCACACCGCCATTTTCTCCGCCCGCATAGCAAAGCCCCTTCGCCCGGCTGCCATGCAGCATTCCAACCCACGCATAATCTTTTCCGGTCCGTTTTGACAGGCTGTAATGATCGCTTGAATCCTGAACAAGCTTCACATCGTCCCAAACCGCATTCTGTGTGCCATGTGCAAACCATTCCTTATGCTCTTCATCTGGTGACAGTGTTTCGCCATTGATTTGTTTTTCATAAAGCGGATACCGTTCATTGAATTTACGTGTGCCAAACAGCTGGGCGGGTTCTTTGTACATCCCCTTCTCTGCCGCAAAGCGGAAATGGCGGTTGTACGGCTCCCCCTCCAAAAAAAGGTCAAATTCGATGCCGAGCCCCTTAATGAATTCTTGTTTACCGTTCCTGTCAATCAGCTGCGTGTGCACAAGGCCGATCTCAGACAGCCCGGCATAAAACGTCAATCGGATGACAAACGGCAGCCATTCTTCATTCGTTTTATGGAGCACATGCACTCCCTCGATTTTGACTACTGCTTTGACAGGACCACTCTGCTCAATCGCCGCCCGTTTGATAAAGCTGACAGACCTTTCATGCAAAAGAACCGTTTCCGCCGCCGACTCCTTTCTCGTTTCTCTTATCGCGACGAGCCTCCCGCCTGCGGCGATCGGCTTTCCGTTGATCTGCAATGATTGAATGAAATCAGATCCTGTTTTATGAATGGTACAAACGAGTGCTCCTGTATCCACTTGGATATCATGCTCTGTCTCATGAATGCTGAGCGATTCAGTTGGCTGCGGCACTTCTCTTTTGTGCACTATAAAGCTTTGGTTTTCCTGACCGCCAAACACCGCCGCGTGCTTCGTCCACTTGATGCTCCCGTCCGGCCAATAGGCCGACGGTTCGCTTTGCACATATCGCGTTTCCGCGTTTTCATTCATAAGCGCCAGACGGTCACCCTTTTTTAATTCTCCTTTTTTCCATGGCACGCCCCACGTCACACCGCTTATCACCTTTGGCTGTCCTGATAACCATTTGATCTTTTTCATCGGTCTCTCCCTCCATAGAAAAAAGCTGATTCGATGCAAAGAATCAGCTGGGGTTGTCAAATTGAATCACACGGTATTCATGCGGTCCGACCGCCAGCCTCCCCGCCTTTTCCAAGCGGTGCGTCAACAGATCTGTTCCCGCTTCCGGCAGTGTCACACTTCCTCCTTTTCCATCCATATTCACGATGATCCACACAAGGCCGTTATCGCCTTTGCGCGGGGCAACGATTGTGCTGGGCGTAACATCCGACCGGCTGGAAATAACAGCTTCCTCCGCGTAATGCCTAACGAGCGCTTCCAGCATCGCATCCCCTTCTTTCCCGGATGGAAGCGAGCCCAGCATGACAATTTTCCCCTCGCCGTAATTCCGTTCCGTCAGAAATGCATGGCCCGCCCCCGGTCCTGATTCAACCGTGCCAAGGGTGTTTCCGCTCTCTGTGTCAAACACCGCGCTCCATAGTCCGAGCGGCGCCGTGATGCCAAACGCTTTTCCTGTATTCACGTTCTCATTCATCGGAAAGGTAAAAAGTGTTTTGATCCCTGACGTTTTCTCAAGTTCGCCAAGTCCGCAATTGGTATGAATGGTATGCTCGCATGTGCGCCCTCCTGTCAGCGGCCCCGTGATCCAGATGCCGCCCGCTTCAGCGAATGCCGAAGCTTTTTTGATAAATTCAGAAGACAAATACGGCACAAATGGCGTAAACAGCAAGCGATAGCCGTCCAGTGGAGCGCCTTCCGGAATAAGGTCACGGTGAATCCCCGTGTTGAGAATACGTTCATAAAAATGCGTCACAAGCGAACGATGCCGGAGTCCCCGGTGAGGCTCAGTTTTAATAAATGCTTTTGCTCTATCAGAGTAAGTCATTGCCGCCTCGGCTTGAACGGGTTCAGTCGATAGAATAATAGGCTCGATTTCCTTTCTTGCTCGCTCAACCGCCAGCACATTTTGATAGCCGATGGTGGGTTCGCCCCAGGCACTGAGAACCGAACCGTGGGAAATCTCGCTGCCTGAACGCTGCTGTCGCCATAGCCAGTAGCAAAATCCCTGGCTTCCTAAGGCGTAGGACGATACGGCTTCGGCCTGCAAATACCCGTCTGCGTGCGGGTAAGCGGAGCTTTCAAGCGAGGCGGCATACGACGGACTCGTTTCCAAAATCCAAAACGGGCGTCCCTGTTTCAGATTTCTCCATAAATCACAGTTCAATAAAAAGGCAGAGGCGTTTTCCTGCGAAGCGTACGTGTCATAGGAGGCAAAATCGAGATTCTGAAACATTCGCTCATTGTCCACGCTGAACATGACTGATCCGTTATGCGTGATCGGCGCATCTGAATAGCAGCGGATGATTTTGGCCTGTTCATCCGCAAACGAAGCGATCATCTCCATCGAAAACAGCTGATACATGGTGCTTAGAGAAGCGTGATGCAGAAACGGGGCCGGTCCCGGCTGCGGGACTTGCTCAAACGTCTGATAGGTTTCGCTCCACACATCGGTTCCCCAAGCTTCATTCAAGCGCTCAATCACCCCGTAGCGATTTTTGAGCCAGTCATGCCATAAGCGCAAACATGTCTCACACATGCATTCTGCAACATGGCATTTAAACTCATTGTCTAGCTGCCATCCGATCAGCCCCGGGAGCCGGCCAAGCTCCTTGGCGATGGCTGTGGTGATGATGGCGGCTTTTTTTCGGAAATACGGGTTGTTCGTACAGGCATGCTGACGGGAGCCATGCCCCATGATCTCTCTTTTTTCATTGACATGCATGCGTTCGGGCCGGCCGTGTGAGAACCAAATTGGCGGGGTAGGCGTCGGCGTGCACATAATCGTTTCGATCCCGCTTTCATACAGCCGGGCGATGATTTCTTTGAAAAAACCGACGTCAATTTTTCCTTCTTCAGGTTCCATGACAGACCAGGCAAATTCGCCGATCCGCACAACATTTACGCCAACTTCACGCATGATGTCAATGTCCTGCTGAATCGTCTCTTCATCCCATAATTCCGGATAATAGCAAGCGCCATGATACAGTTTTCTCATCCCATTTTCACCTTTCTTTGATGATCGATTCTGTCAATGGCAGGCCGAGCTCCTTTATGCCTTTTGCCACAAGTTTCGCCATTTCATTTGCGCCTTTTTTTGTAAAATGCGTGTAATCATTAATCCCTTCTGAAATCATAAAATAGGTGTACACTTTTTCCTCGCCCTTCTCAGTAAAGAAAGCGAGACTTTTCTCCATCAGATCAATGAGCTGGACATTCTCCTCTTCAGCCGTCTGCTTCATGGCAATGCAGTAATCAGGAAAATCGTTCAAAAACACGCCGTTTTCGTAATGAAAGCGGGCTACGGGGGTAATGAGAAGCGGATGGGCGCCTTTTTCCCGCGCGCCTGCGATATACTGCTTTAAATATTGTTTATAAGTAGTATAGGGCTCGGTGTAGCGCTCCGGCTTATTTTTTGACGCGTCATTATGGCCCATCTGCACGAACAGCCAATCATCCGGCTCAATCACATCGAGGATTGCCTGAAGCCTGCCCTCTTCCACAAATGTTTTCGAGCTTCTTCCCCCGATCGCTCTGTTGATCACTTGAATATGCTCCGGCAGATGCGAGCCGAGAAACTGCCCCCAGCCCCCTTGATTTGTGCTGTCTCCATACGTTTGAACAGTCGAATCGCCGGCAAGATAAATATGATTTGCCATTTTTCATTCCCCCTCGTTTTTTATACAGCTTCCATCACGGATAGCTCTTCCCTTGAAAAAGACCGGTGCGTACAGCGCTTGAGCATTGGTTCGTCCTGCCCGTTCGTTAATCATCTTGTCGTAGCGTTCAGCCTTTGCGTCTTATCCCTTAGTCCTCCTACAGCGGTGCCTCCGCTTTACTTCCCGCTATGTACAGGGCGGGCTTCGGCGGTTTTTTCATTCCCGTTCCGAGGTAAAAGCTCGTGTGCGGCGGCTGGTTGTAGGCGGTATTCTGCCAGGCGATGCCGAGCCTGTAAACCGGATCATGCATCAGCGTGTAAAAGCGGTGGCGGGTGAGATGTGTCGTTGTATAGATACGGAGCGCGCTGCTGTCTTCCGTTCTCCATATCACTTCTTCCCGCCAGTCTCCGAACAGGTTGGCCTGAAGAACCGGGTTTCCTTTCGTGCCGTTGTTGGACAGCACGCCAACCGGCTGAAATATCGTCTTCAGACAGCCGTTTTCAGCATCCCATTTTTCAATCTTTGGCCTGCCGATCGTTCCGTCCCAGTCATGATCAAGCAGTTCTCTGACCAAATCACCGTCCCACCAGATGGCGAAATTGGCTGAAGCGGGCGCTTTGTCGCTGATTTTTTCGCCTTTGCTCGTGAAAAGCCCATACGACATGCCATCATTGCCCGGCGGATCAATTCCCCAGACGAGCGACCCTTTGTAGCTTGGATCAATATGAGCTGCCATGCCCCGGCCAACGTCAGTTCCAGCATGGACGCCCCATAATATCTCACCGGTTCCGGCATCTCGCAGTGACAGTCCGTACGGCTTCGTGGCGTCCTCATGTACCTGGAACACTTCAAGCCCTTTTCGTGACGGGTCCAGATCCCCTACATGCATCGCGTCTCCGTGCCCGAGCCCCGTTGAGTACAGGCCGGTTCCGTCATGATCGACCGCCATTGCGCCGTATATGATTTCATCCTTTCCGTCTCCATCGACATCCGCCACGCTCAAGCTGTGGTTCCCCTGTCCTGCGTATGCTTCATGTCCCGGCTGGTTGGAGTCAAATACCCAGCGTTTTTTGAGCCTTCCGTTTCTGAAATCGTATGCCACGAGCACGGCTCTCGTATAGTAGCCGCGTGCCATTACAAGGCTCGGCCGCTCCCCATCCAAATAAGCGATTCCAGCGAGAAAACGGTCCATCCGGTTTCCATATCCGTCTCCCCAATCCTCCAGCTTGCCGCGGGGCGGTTCATATTCCACGGTCGTGAGCGCCTCACCGGTTTCTCCTTTAAACACCGTCAAATATTCCGGGCCGGACAAAATTCTGCCCTGTTCGTTTCTAAAATCGGCCTGCTCATCACCGATGATATGTCCTTTCCCGTCTGTTGTGCCGTCAGCTGTTTTCATGGCGATTTCTGCTTTTCCGTCACCGTCAAGGTCATACACCATAAATTGCGTGTAATGAGCGCCCGCCCTGATGTTTCTGCCGAGGTTGATGCGCCACAAAAAGGTGCCGTCCAGTTTATAGGCATCTATGAGCACCTCCCCGGTATAACCGTCATGAGCGTTGTCTTTTGAATTGGACGGGTCCCACTTCAGGATGATTTCATATTCTCCATCCCCGTCTACATCCCCGACACTGGCATCATTGGCGCTGTAAGTGTACGGCTTTCCGTCCGGCGTCACACCGCCTTCCGGTTTGGCAAGCGGAACCTCCAGGACATTTTCCTGCCAAACTCGAGCTTCCTTGGAAAGCTTTTCTTCCCGTCCTTTATTGACAGCCGCCACTTGATAAACAGCGTCAGCCGTTCCGTTTTGATCGAGAAAATTAGTGCTTTCAGCGATTGGATCGCGGGTGATCCGCTTTCCATCCCGATAAAGGTGAAAAGCCGTCGTCTCATGATCCGTGCCGAGAAAACGCCAGCTGACAAACACGCCCTGTTCTGTCTTTACCGCAATCAAACCTCTGGTCAGGTATTCCATTTGCCTCTTTTTTGGTTTCATTTTAATGGGAACGGGCTGCGCGCAGCCCGTTCCTTCCCCCTTTCAGTTAAGGCGTATACATATTTGGTTTTGGCTGTTCCGCCATGCCGTCTCCTAAAAAGAAGCTTGTGTGCGGCGGCTGGTTATAGGCGACATTTTGCCAGGCGATGCCAAGCCGGTACACCGGATCGTGCATCAGCGTATACAGCCTGTGCTCAGTCGGAATGGTCGTCGTGTAAATGCGCAGTGCACTGCTGTCCTCCGCTCTCCACATGACTTCCTCCCGCCAGTCACCGAGCAGATCAGCCTGAAGCGTTGGTGTTGCTTTTGTGCCGTTGTTAGCCGCTGCGCCTGATGCAGTCAGCACATTTTTCGATACGCCGTTTTGATAATCCCACTTATCAATTCGGTTGCTGTCCAGCTGTTCCCGCAGCAGATCGCCGCCCCACCAGATGCCGAAGTTGGTCGAGGACGGAGCCCCGCTTCCGATTTTGACCCCTTTCGCTGAGTAGAGAGAACCGTTTGCCCACACCTCCTGTCCCGGATAACGCGGGTCAATATCAGCAGCCATTCCCCGGCCTACATCCTTGCCGGCATAAACGCCCCAAAGGATTTTTCCGGTTGCAGCATCCCGAAAAGATAAGCCGTATTTTGCATTTTTGTCCTCATGAACTTGAAATACCTCAAGCCCCGGCCGGCCCGGATCAAGATCTCCTGTATGAAGGGCATCCCCATGGCCTAAGCCGGTCGAGTACATGCCTTTCCCGTCATGATCAACAGCCATTGAGCCGAAAATAATCTCATCTTTTCCATCCCCGTCAACGTCCGCGATGCTCAGGTTGTGATTCCCCTGTCCAGCAAACGCTTCATTTCCTGACTTTGAGGAGTCCAGCGTCCAAAGCTTTGACAGCTTTCCATCCCTGAAGTTATAGGCAACTAGCATGGTTTTAGCGTAATACCCTCTGGTCATGATCAGGCTCGGCCGCTGTCCATCAAGGTAGGCAATGCCGGCGAGAAAACGGTCAACACGGTTGCCGTAGCTGTCTCCCCAATCCGACACATTGCCGCGCGCCGGTTCAAAATTTGCGGTGAAAAGCTCTTTCCCGGTTGAACCTTGAAACACAGTGAGATATTCAGGGCCTGAAAGCACACGCCCCTGTTCATTTCTGTAATCAGCATTGGCATTTCCAATTACTTTGCCCGTGCCGTCTTTTGTCCCGTCTGCCGTTTTCATTGCCACTTCTGCTTTTCCGTCACCATCAAGGTCATACACCATAAACTGGGTGTAGTGCGCGCCCGCTCTGATGTTTTTGCCGAGATTGATCCGCCATAACTTTGTGCCGTCCAGTTTATACGCGTCAATCAGCACGTCACCCGTATAGTCATCCTGTGAATTGTCTTTTGAGTTAGACGGGTCCCATTTTAGGATCAGCTCGTATTGCCCGTCACCATCCACATCGCCAACACTTGCGTCATTAGCGCTGTACGTGTAACCTTCACCCTTTGGCGTCGTGCCGCCAGCCGGTTTATCCAGCGGGACGGAATGATACGGCTGCGCCCATACGGAGGCTTTTTCAGAAGCCGGCTGTTCGGTACCGTTTAAAACAGCCCGAACCGTATACGTTGAGCCCGCCGATCCGTTTTTATCCACATAGTTCGTGGTTTTGACAGGCGCAGCATTCAGTTTTTGCCCGTCTCTGTACACATTGAACAAAACAGATGCGTTTTCAGTTCCAAGAAACCGCCAGCTGACAAAAATGCCCCCGCCCGTCTTGACCGCTACAAGCCCCCGGTTCAGCGCTTCCATCTGCCGCGCTGCCCCTTCAGCTTTCACAGGACATACAGAGGTTCCCATCACCAACAAGACCAGCAACGTAACAGCGGTAAACATGCGTTTCCTTCGTGTAATCATCAGACAGCTCCTTCTCATTTATCTGTAAGCGCTTACTTAAATTGGATTTTATGCGCTGTGTGAGCTGTCTTCAATTTCACTTTTTTGCATCTGCCTATTTCGGACACTGCACTTTTTTGCGTATTTGTCATTTTTTTGTTACCCGGCTTGATGATGCTGGGCCTCCGTCTTTTGAAATCCCCTAAGAGCAAAAAACATCAACACAAGCCCAAATAAACACGGGCCGTAAAATGGGATCAGGCCAGGAAGCATATACAGCAAATAAAGGACAAATCCGCACCCGATCAGCATACAGCCAGTTGTCAGCGGTCTCATGGCGCCAAACAGCAGTGCCTGCGGTATATATTTGCGAAGCGGGAGCTGGTAATGCACATAAAGGGGAAACACATACATCAGCGCGATGATATACAAAAGCCCTGCAAGCAGCGTGCAGCTTGTTACGGCAAAGGACAGCCAATCCGTACTGGCAGAAAAATAATGATAGTTCGCGGACAATATGAGCAAAAGAGCCGAAAACGCCAATCCGATCGCATTAACCTTGAGAAACTCTTTTTTATAGGTATCGAGAAATAACGGAAATATCGGGACATCCTTTTGCCCCATCAGCCATTTCCTTATAACGGCACACATCGCGGCTGTGCTCGGCGCCCATCCGAAAAGAACGCCGCCCAAAAGTGTAAACAACAGCCACAGCCCGTTGAGCCATGCTATTTTCACCACCGCTTCGCAGCCTGCATAAAGCGCGTCCGTTACAGTCGTCTTCATCTTCTCACCGCTTCATGTACGGCAAAATCCCTGTAAGCTGCTTTCATGGGGGCCATCTGCCGGAACCCGATTTTTCCTTTTGTTAACACAGGCCCATATGTGCTGCCGTCGTCCATCCACTCAAGAATGGGCAGACCATTGATTGAAAAGTGCACATAGCCTTTGTCTTTGATCAGCTTCATACGATACGGAGAATCAGCGTCGTCTGGAGAAGGCAGCGGATCGGCACCCATTGCGGCGAGGTGGAAACCGCGGCTTTTTCTTAAATTGCAGGTGCGGAATGCTCTTTCCTCCGCGTATTTTCTGCGGAAATACGACAGGTGGAGAGCGTTGACGTCCCCCGAATGATACTCGGGGTATTGTCCCGTTCTTTTCTGGAGACTTGGATCAAACAAATCCTCGCCTCCCATTCCCGCAGCAGAAAAAAACAGCATACACAATCCCGGCTGCTCGATCGGAGAGAAATCCCATGTCACAATGATGCCGTCTGGAAAGGTTTCCGGACACCAAAAGACAAAGTGCGCTTCATCCTGGACATGTGACAGGTGCAAGCTGTGATCGTCAAATGAGATCTGTCCGCCTCCCTCCATCCGCCAGTCCTTCACATCGCTTTTAGACCGGAGCGGATTGCGGTACAAGCAAGCGCCTTCCTTATACATGTTCTTTTCCCTCCCGGCTCACAAGGTGGTCCTTAAGCGGAAGTCCGAGCTCTTCAATGCCTTCTGCCACAAGCTTCGCAACCTCCATTGCCCCTTCTTCCGAAAAATGCGTATTGTCCTCAATGCCGTCCGGGTAATTCGGATGTTCATTCGGCTGAAACCAAACGAACAATCGCTTCGACTCCTCCGGCCCGTATGCTTCATACAGCACCTTTGTTTTCGCAAGCAGATCAATCACAGGTACATCGAGCTCCTTCGCCAGTGCTTTCATCGCATCAGGGTACTCGCCGAGCGTATGCTCAATCCGCCCATTTTCATCGAAGCGACGGCGCTGCACTGATGTGATAAACACAGGATGCGCTCCCTTTTCGCGTGCCGTATCTGCAAACAGGGTGAGAAATTGCTGAAATGTGGAGTACGGCTTCGTCCCCCGCGGTTTTTGGTCATTGTGGCCGAATTGAATCAACAGATAATCGCCTTGTGTGATGCGTTCGGCAATTGCTTGAAGCCTTCCTTCCTCCACAAAAGAATTGGTGCTCGCTCCTCCTTTGGCATGATTGTGCACCACTACCTCTTCAGAAAACAATTGCCTGAATACCTGCCCCCACCCCGCCATCGGCGCTTCATGAGGCGGGCAGTCACTCACAGTGGAATCTCCCGCTAAAAATACTTGAATCGGTTTCTTCATCACATGTTCTCTCCTTTCACGGCGTTTCCTGATACATTTGCCTGAAGACACCCGGCGGCATGCCGACCTGTTTTTTAAAAATCCGGTTAAAGTAATTGTGGCGGTAGCCGACTTCTTCTGACACGTCATGAATTTTTTTATTCGTATTGACCAGCAGTTCTTTCGCCTTTTCGATTCTGATCTGGGTCACATAATCGATAAAATTAATGCCGGTCACTTGCTTAAATGCCTTGCTTAACGTATATGAATTCATGCCAAGCGCATCGGCACAGCTTTCCAATGAAATGTCCGCCATATACTGTTCGTGAATCATCGCAATCACACGTTCTGCCAGCTGCTTTTGCTGTCTGTTTTTTCTGCCCTCAAGCTTGGAAAGGTAAGGCGTCACCACTGCATCCATCAGCCAGGCCGCCGCTTCATTTGGTTCGCGCAATTCTGAAATATCAAGAAACGGATTCCGATGCTGAAACAGTTCGCTGGGATTGAGGCCGGAATGCAAAATATCCTCCTGAATGCGGGAAAACAGCTGAATCAGGGCGGAATGCACATGCCTGTCTATGGCCGCCTTTTCCGCCAGTTCCCTCATACATCCATCTATCAGTTCCTTGGCTTCCTGTTTTCTTTCCAGCCGGATGGCCTGAACAATTTGTTTTTCCAGCTCAAAGGGGTAATAAGGGGCGAACTGCTCATCCTGAGGGAAGTCGGCCTGCAAATCAATGACCTGATCCCGGTTAGCAAACTGCCTGCGGGATTTGCCGCTTTTCACATTCTGAAATAAAGAAGGAATTTCCGTGACACGCTCCGTCTCGCTGCTCAATGTCGAGGTCAGGCATAGTCCGGTTACATTCCCAAATTGGCGTGCCAGCTCCGTTATATACGCCTTCAGATCAGAGCTGTTTGTTTTTATCACAAGAACGGTGACAGAAAGCCGGCCGATATCAAGTATGGAGAGCTGAAAAACGCGTTTATCCGCCAATTCCTCAGCGATATTAGTCAGTGTAAACACAGCGAGCTGTTCATCATCGCAACAGAAGATGCTTTTTTCACAGCGGAGTCCTGTCAATTGAAGATCCAGCACATGAAACACGTTTTCGCCGATGTTCCAGCCGGCCTCCTCCATCCGAGATCTGAGACTGTCCTCGTTGTCATAGTAAAAATCCCCCTGCAAGAGGTGCTGCAAAAAACTCTTTTTCATATGGGGCGTCTGCCGCAGGAGCTGCTCTTGGAGCTTCCGGCTTTCAAGGGATAGATCCTGCCATCTCTTTTCAATCCACTTGAATTCATCCTGCCCGGACGCCTGCCATACTTTCTTCTCTCCACCGGTAAACAAGCCAAGCAAATGCTGAATGGGACGATAGATTTTTTTTGATGCATACCATGTCATGCATACCGCCAAACCGATGCAAATGACCAGCATCACGATGATCACTTTTGATAAAAACACCATCGGCGCTGTAATAGCTGAAAGAGGCGCCGCTGACACAAAGGTCCATTGCTGATGCATCCGATTCATTTCTCCAAAGGAGACAGAATACACCTTGCCTTCCCATTCCATCTGAAAATGGCCGTTCTCAGCAGGCTGTTTTTTTATCTCTTGAAGTAAAGTCTTTTCAAAATCTTTTTCCCCTTCATGAAACAGCACCTCTTGATTTTGATCTAAAAGCAGCGCACTGCCATCAGGATAGGGGGACAAGCTTTGCAGGATTGATTCCATTTCTTTCGGATCAACCGCCAGCATGATCGCGCCGAACGGTTTCTCCGCCGCGCCCGGAATGAGCTGGATCAGCATCGCTTGGTTTCCCGACCGTTTCCAATAAATGCTGTGGTCTGAGGCAAGCAGCGAGCGATACTTGCGAAGCGCCTCCTGTTCTGTCAAAGCGCTGTATTCAGGGCTCAGCACAAGTGGCCGGGGGCTGTTCAGAAAGATGGAGGCCTGCTCGATCAGCGGCTGCTGGTCCCGCAAAAGAAACAGCTTTTTCGTTAATTGATAGGAGAACGTAAAGTCTTTCTCCAAATCCCTCTCGGCCAATCCGTTCATCAGTGAAGAATCGTAGGCCATCTGGGTGAGTGCCAGTTCAAGCACTCCCAGCTTCTCATCCATTCGGCTGACCTCACGCGCCACCTGTGTTTCATGCGATCTCTGCAGCTCTTTCTCCACCTTGTCGATCGAAAGAAAGTAGATTGCGCCGCCAGTCAGCAATCCGGGAATACAGGCAATCAGCAAAATGAAGACAAAGTTTCTTTTAAAATACGTTCCCTTCCAGCGAGAAACCCGTTCCTTCTGTTGAGGCTGTTTTTTCATCCCTTTCCCCCCGCCGCTGTCTTTACTGATACACGCGTTTTTTCGTTTTCAAAACATCAGCAAGAAACGTCAGCGCAAGTCCCTGCCCCCATCCTTGTATTCGTTTGTAAGGCACCTGTTTGTATCCTTCGGCATTTTTCATGACGGCTGTCCCGGCTGATACCTTGCTGACCCGTCCGTCCTCTTCCACCGCATCCAAAATGGCGGCAAGCGATTTCTGCACATATTTTGTATACAGCTTTCCGCTCGACATCAGAGCAGAAGCAATACCCGCTGATGCCGAAACCTCCAGATAAGAATCCGGATCATCCAAAATCGTATGCCACAGCCCTGATTCATCCTGAAGCCGGACAAGCGCGCTCAGCTGGTCTCTGAGCGATCCGTCGATGATCATAAAGGAAGGATGTGTCACCTCAATAAGCGGGAGCGCCTTTGCCATCGTGAGTGCCGCCCAGCCGTTCGCCCTGCCCCAATAAATCCCCGACAGATGATTTTGCGCTTTGTTGTCCCAGGCGTGGTAGTACAAATTCGTGACAGGGTCCTGAAGCACATCCTCATGTCCGTGAAACTGGCGCAGGCCGTCTTCAAAATAATCCTCACGCTCCATGATCCGCCCGATTCTCAGCATAAACAGCCCAGCCATCATCAGCGTATCCGCCCATGCCTGTTCAGGAAACACGTATTCTGCTGCATTCACCGTATGCTGAAGGATACCCTCGCCAAAGCGCGGCGCCTTATGCAGCACATATTCCGCCATCTCGGCCGCTGTTTCCAAATACACGTCATCACCTGTCACCTTGTGGAGGAACAAAAGCGTATGCCCAATGGAAACTCCGTTGATCGAAAGCGGCGGCAGCCCATCCTCCAACTGTTCATCCACCCACGTTTTTAACAGATTGATATATTCCTCGTTTTCCGTCGCTTCATAGGCCTCCGCCACACCGTAAAACGCGACGCCGCCCGGCCAATCCCACGCAAAATCCATCTGAAATGTCCGTTTCACGATCCGGTCAATAACCGACGTCACCTTTTCTTCATCAAAGATAAGCTGTGCCATCTGCAACACTCCTTTTTATTTTAATCCGGTCGTACTGATGCCCTGAACGATATATTTCTGAAACAAAAAGAATACAAGAATCACAGGCAATAACGAGACGGCCGACATGGCAAACATCGCGCCCCAGTTCGAAGCCGACTCTGTATCGAGAAAAAGCTTCAGCGCAAGTGAAACAGGATAAAGCTCCGGCTTATTCAAATACAAAAGCGGTTGAATCAGCTCCTCCCACTTCCAATAGAAGGAGAAAATCGCAGACGTCGCAAGCGCGGGGGCAATCAGCGGGAGAATGATTCGCCAAAAGCAGGCAAAGCGCCCGCATCCGTCGATTCGCGCGGCTTCATCCAGCTCCTCGGGAATCGTCCGGATAAACTGGATCATCAGAAAGATAAAAAACGCATGCCCGAAAAATTGCGGAACGACAATTGGTTTAAAGGAATTCAGCCAGTCTAATTTCGCAAACATAATATACTGCGGAATCATCAACACTTCATGAGGCAGCATTAACGTCCCCATCATGCACGCAAACCAAAATTTTTTTCCCTTAAACGGAATACGCGCAAATCCGTACGCAATGACAGCCGATGACAGGACGGCACCGATTGTTGACAGTCCGACAATGATCGCCGAGTTTTTAATAAACGTCAGAAACGGCTGTCCCGCGATACCCTTCCACCCTTCAGCATAGTTACTGAGAATAAAAGGGTCGGGAATGAGAGAATGTGAGGTTGTAAAAATACTGGCGCTTTCTTTAAACGAGCTGACAAACAGCCAAATGACCGGGTACAGCAGCAACACCGCCAGCGTTGCCGTACAAACATGGAACAGTATGCGTTTGGGACTGACACGACCGGCTTTTTTTCTTTCTAAAACCGGGGCTTTTCTGACAGGCTCGTTGACCGGCTCCATCCGTCATTCCTCCTTTGACTCGTAATGAACCCAATATGACGATGTTTTAAACAATATGAGCGTAATCAGCCCGACAATGACAAGCATGACCCACGCCATCGCCGATGCGTAGCCCATTTGAAAATAGTTAAACGCCCGCTGGAACAAATAGAGCGAATACAGAAGCGTCCCGTCAAGCGGCCCGCCCTCGCCCTTCGAAATGATATAGGCAGGTGTAAATGTCATAAAAGCAGAAATCGTCTGCATCACTAGGTTAAAGAAAATAATCGGTGTAAGGATCGGAAGCGTGATCTTGAAGAAACGCTGCACCCGATTTGCCCCATCCACACTTGCCGCTTCCAAATACGAAGACGGAATGTTTTTCAGCCCGGCCAGAAAAATCAGCATTGACGACCCGAACTGCCAGACGGACAGCAGAATCAATGTCCACAGCGCACTTGTCGGATTCTGGTACCAAAGAATTTTTTGATCAATCCCGACAAAAAACAGCAGCGCATTGATGACCCCGTCATTGCCAAAAATATTGCGCCACATAATCGCCACGGCGACGCTCCCGCCGATGATCGAAGGCAGATAAAAGAGCGTTCTGTAAATGGCCGTTCCTTTTGCTGCATTGTTTAAAATGACAGCGATAAAAAGCGCGAAGCCGAGACGGAGCGGAACCCCGGCAAGCACATACGTAAACGTCACCTTCAGAGACTGCCAATACTTTTCGTCACCCGTAAACATTTCCTTAAAGTTGTCGAGCCCGATCCATTTCGGCGCCGTAAACAAGTCATAGCTCGTGAAGGACAGAAACAGGGACGCCCCCATCGGGATCACCGTAAAGCATAGGAACCCGATGATAAACGGAGAAATAAAAGCATATCCCGCCAGATTGTCTTTTCTTATACTCCGGCTTTTTTTCATTACGTCAGCCCCATTTCCCGTCAATTATTCCTCTCTAATATCTCATTGGCCTTTTTTCGGAACGTTTTGGCGGCTTTTTCCGGCGATACCTTCTGATACAGAATCTGATCTGACGTATCCTTCAGCAGCTTGATGACCTCCGCGCTTCCCACAGGCTCTGGCGGATCGGCTTTGCTGATGTTTTTTGACGCGGTTTCTACATACTCCACGATGTTGGCTTCTTCCTCATTCAGCTTCGGTTTAATCGCATCCGCCACCTTGTCGGAGACTGGAACGCCTCGCTCGCCTTTAATCAGCTGGTTCGCTTCCTCATTATTCACGAAGAAATTAATAAATTTCGCTGCCTCTTTTTTATGCTCAGAGCTTTTCGGAATGGAAAACAGCATACTCGGCTTCAATGTCAGCGCCTTTTCCTTCATTTGCTCCGGCGGCAGATAGAGAGACAGCGGCGAGTCTGTCAACCGGGCAAAGCCCAAATATTGATTGGAGTAGTTCCATGTAATCGCTGATTTGCCTTTGACGATAAAATCGTCTTCCATCCCTTTAATCTGTGCGCTTTCATCAGGTGTTGGGGACGTTTTCGCTTTCACCAGCCTCAGCTGCCGTTCAAAGTAATCGACAAACATCTGATCATCTTGATACGCGAGGCCAGTGCCGTCTTCTTTATAAAAGCGCTCACCCTTTGTGCGCAAATAATAAGGGAAGAAAATATCAGGCGGATGCATTCCGTTGGAACCGTAGACACCGGCTTTTTCCTGAAGATCATACGCCAGCTTCTCGTAATCCTCCCACGTCCAGTTTTCCTGATTGATAGACACACCGGCTTTTTTCAGCAAATCTTCATTGGCAATCACAGACAGCACGTTGACACCTAGCGTAAATCCATATAGCTTATTGTCGATTTTTCCGCCCGACAGCATATTCTCGTCGATTGAACTGACGTCAATCGTCCCATCCTTTGTATACGGCGTTAAATCTTCCAGCTGGTTCTTCTTTCCGTATTGGGCTAAGTAAGCGGTATCCATTTGAATGACATCAGGAAGCTGGCCGGCGGCAGACATGGGCGCAAGCTTTTTCCAGTAGTCATCCCAGTTCGCAAATTCCGCTTCAATATGGACGTGAGGATTCTTTTTCTCGTAAAGTTCAATTACCTTTGTTGTATAATCATGCCTTGGCTGCCCGCCCCACCACGCGATTCTGAGCGTAATGTCTTCTTTTTTCCCCGATGCCTCTTCGCCCACAGAACATCCGCTGAAAATAAAGACACAGACAAGCGATAACAGAACGTAACAAATCTTCTTCAAACCAATCCCCCCTTTAATGTAAGTGCTTACATTTTATTTTAAAGCGTTCGGATAGGGCGAAACACTCAAAAAACAGTGGCGAAAGTCAAAAAAACAGAGATGGCTATCCTGCGGAAGCGCCTCCCTGTTTTCTTCTGAATTCTGACGGTGTCAGACCGGTATATTTTTTAAAAACAAGACTGAAATACTTCGGATTATCGCCAAACCCGATTTCTTCAGCAATTTCTGATACACTCGCATCCCGCCTCATTTTCATCTGTTTTATCGCATGTTCAAGACGCACTCGTGTAACATATTGTGAAAATTTCTCGCCTGTTTCCTGCTTAAATAACTTCCCGAGATAATCAGGATTCATAAACAGCATATCCTTCGCCGCCCATTTTAAGGACAGATTCGGATTTCCGAGCTCGTCGGCAATAAGCCTGATCATTTTCGAAATCACTGCGCTCCCATGCAGGTCACCAGACGCTTCAGCTGTGTCACGAAACAGCTGCCCCGCGTGCCGGAGTTCTCCCGCCTGACTGATGGCCATCTTGCGGTCCGCAAAAACCTCCGCCACCTTTTCAGCGGCGTTCTCCTCTACGGCGAGTACGGTCCATTCTCCGCTGCTGCAAACCGCTGTCAGTGCCGACCCGAATGCCTCTCTGGCTGCGGCATCAATAGATTGTTCCCCTTTTAAGATCAAGAGGCGGATCTTTTTTCCGGCAAGTGAAGGCGGCGGAGACAGCTGGGCCACACCGGCGATCAAGCCTTCCAAGTATTGATCGGCTGCAAAGGAACGGATATGGTCCAGCTCGTGTTTCAGATGGGCTGTTTTCTTTTCGTGCACATCTTGCCGCTTCAGCTCAGCAATGATTTCCTCCAGCGAGCTGATAATCTGCTGTTCATTGCAGGGCTTCAGCAAATAATGCTTCACCCCATATTTCATGGCTTCCTTTGCGTACTCAAACTCTCCAAACCCGGACAGGACGATAAATTGCACCGACGGGCTGATGGCCGACACCTTTTTGATCAACTCAAGTCCGTCCATGCCGGGCATTTTGACGTCTGTGATGACGATATGCGGCTGCTTATGTACAATCTTTTCATATGCTTCATGTCCGTTCTGCGCTTTACCGATCAATGAGGCGCCAAGCGACTCCCACTCAATGATTCCCGCCATTCCATCAAGGATAATCCTCTCATCATCAGCCAGCAGTATTTTATACATCACACCACCTCATTTCGGCACGGTATTGTGATCACAATCCTCGTCCCCTTTTCATGCTCACTATGAATCCGCAAGCCGTATGGCTCTCCGAATGTCAGGCTGATGCGCTCGCGAATATTCCAAAGTCCGATTCCTCTTCCGCCCGTTGATTCAAGAATCCGTCCATCCATGCCAGGGCCGTTATCTTCGACCGTCATACAGACACAGTCCTTCGCCTTTTTCGCCTGAATCCGGATGGCGCATGGCCTTGTAAAGGGTTCAAGCGCGTATTGAATCGCATTTTCCGCAAGCGGCTGGAGCGTCAGTTTCGGAATGAGGCAATGCTTCACCTCATCGTCAATATCCAACGTGAAATTCAGGCGCTCTTCAAATCGAAATCGCTGAATGGTCATATAGTGACGTACAATGTCCGCCTCCTCCTGAATGGTCACGATATCCTTTTTCATATGTATGCTGTTTCGCAGAAGAAAACCGAGCGATTCCACCATTTTTGAGATTTGCTGTTGCTGATTCGCCTTAGCCAGCCAATTGATGGACTCGAGCGTGTTATATAAAAAATGCGGATTGATCTGGGCTTGCAGTGCTTTCAATTCGGTTTCTTTAATGATGAGCTGTTTTTCCACATTTTCTTCCATCAGCTCATTAATCCGTTTCATCATGACAGTAAAATGGCGGTTCAGCATGCCGGCCTCATCCTGTGTATGTTCCGGCAGAGAAAGCGACACACCCGCTTCAATGCCGCCGTGCTGCACCGATTTCATCGCGGTCACAAGCTGTTCAATCGGCTCCGTGATGCTGTTGGCGATTTTCCTTCCGAAAAGCAAAACCACACAGAAAAAGAGAAGAAAGCATGTGCCGATCACTGTTTTCATAAAGGAAATTTTTGCGAACATCTGATCAAAGGGGATAACGTTATAGTAGCTCCAATTTTGGTAGGATGATTGAAGATAAGAAATAAAGTAACGTTTGCCATTCTTTTTTATCAAGTCATAACCGGGGTGCTTCAGCGTCTCTTTTGCTGCCTCAGGAACATGCGCTGATGCATGTGCCGTATACACCAAATTCCCGCCTTGGTCAGCAATCATAATGTCTCCGACTGAATCGCCCCAATCCTTCGGCACATCACGAATCATTTGTTTTACATTGACTTGGATCAGCACCATGCCCAAGCCGTTCAGACTCAGCTGGTGATAGGACCTGATCTGCCGTGCTGAAATCAGGACAGGATCTGACCCGCCGAGCGTCATCCAAAGATTTCTTCCATTTTTCGCTTTCACTCGCTTAAATACCTCTTCCTGCTCCTGCTGCAAAAGATCTGAAGAACTGCTTCCGGCTGAATACTCTGAGCCGCGGGCATCAATCAAATGAATGGAATCGATGTACTTTTCATCGCTGGCATATCCCGCAAGCTGATCCCAGAGCTCCTGCTTCATTTGATACTGATCGTACGTATCATCGCGATTTTGCATGCTCAGGATGCGCTGAATCTGTTCGTCCGTAATGATTTCATATGACACATCCTCTATCTTCTTCAGCTCGTCTTCGATCCTTTCAGAAGACATCCGAAGCACCTCCGAGGACTTGCGGTAAATCTGCTCATCATACACATGAAAGGCATACTGGACCCCGCTGTATACAAACAGAAAGGATACGGCCATAATCAACGATAGAAACACAAACAGCTTATCCTTAATCTTCATCCGCCTGTACCAGCCAGCAACTCTTTTCTTCATGCCGCCTTTTCTTTCTCCTGCCGCTGATCCATTGACCGAAACGCTTTAAAAGACAGCTTCGTTAAGATCAGGCTGAGTAAACTCCCGCTGAAAAACAATAGAAACGTGACATGAAACAGAACGAGACAAAGCACACCGACAGCGCCCGCCGCCATCAAAAGCGTCACCGCCGGACGGCTGAAGGCAATGAAAAAGCTGATGCTCAGCACCTCTCTGATTTTTACGTCAAAATGAGAAAATACCGGGAACACATACAGCACAACAAACGCGAAAATCAAACTAATGCTCAGGAATACATTGACGAGCACAAGCCGGTCCATCTGAGCCGCTATCCGCATATCCGCAAACAGAAACAGGGCAGCCGTCACAACGATAAGCCCGAGGATCTGTGATGCCCGCCATTCCTTTTTAAACGTCCGAAAAAAGACAGAAAACACCGGGGCATCTGTATTCCCCTTCGCCCATTCTCTCGCCACTGTAAACATCGCGGCAGTAGCGGGCATCAGCCCAAACACAACCAGGCCTGCAAGAGAAAACAAAATCCAAAGCACATTCAAATAGGCCAGTCTCATCACCCACGTACAAAAACGATTCAGCCCATTTGTCACACTGTGTATCATCAACATCACCTTCCTGCTTCGGAAAACGCTTTCATTTTAAAGTAATATGTATTTCTCCTTTCGAAAGAAAATTCCTGCCGGTCTGTGAAAATTTCGACATGATGAGAGACGGCAGCAGCCCTATCTTTCCCTGTAACGCCGGATGGCCTTATCGATCAAATATCCGGCAATGGCTCCGAAAATGACATTGAATCCAAGCATTCCGAGCGCAGCCCCTTCCCAGCCGCGTACATACACGAGGCTGTACCAGATCGCAAACACACCAAGGACGATCAGCCCGGCCAACATCCATTCCGGTCGACTTTTGTCAGGAAATCTCATCCGCATCAATACGGATACGCCAGCAAACAGACAAGCCGTCACAATCCCTGTCACAAATAATATTGGCCACACATCGCCTGCCTCCCTTTTAGAAAAAGACAAAAAAGCCCCCTGCAAAGGACGCTTATTCTGCCGTAATCTCTTTCTCAAACAAATGATATCCGGACGCATCAGCACCCATGAATTCATATCCCATACGCCGATAAAAGGAATGCAGGGCGTCACTATCAGCGACACAGTCAAGCCGGATCCGCGTTTTTTCCGGAAAGTGTATGCCCGTCTCCGCCCACTGAAGGACGCGGGCTCCAAGCCCCTGTCCCGCAAACCGGCGGCTTACTGCGAGGCGGTGTAAATAAATGGACTCCTCATGCCCATCGTCTCCCCAAAGCGTCCGGTCCCACTCGCTCGGTGCAGGCAGCAGCATCACGACAGCCGCAAGCTCTTCATCTTTTTTAAACACAAACACATGTCCCTTTTCAATTGACCCCGTGATATCATGTATATCTTGCCCTTTCAGAAGTCCGCTCCATTGGTTAGAACCCCGATCCCGGAGCCATTCAGCTGTTCGGACGAGCAACCCGGTAATCGATTCTGCATCCTCATAGACGGCCGGACACGCGTAAAATCCATCTGCAATCGTTTCGTTCTCAATCTTAAAAGCTGACATAAAGGCCTCCCAATCAAAAAGTAAGCTTGCACACACACCTTGATTATAATGCAGACCAAACTGCAAAAACAGACCATTTTCTCTGTATGTAAAAGGGTGTATGAAAGAGAGGCCAATCTGCCTATTAGAAAATCTTCTTTTTATCCCGTTCTTCTTTTAAAATTTCAACCGCTTCTCTGAAGCGCATAGAGTGTACGATTTCACGCTCACGCAAAAAACGCAGGGAATCGTTTAAATCAGGATCATCCGAAATATCAATCAGCCATTGATACGTCGCCCGCGCCTTTTCTTCTGCGGCAATATCTTCGTATAAATCGGCAATCGGATCGCCCTTCGCTTGGATATAGCTCGCGGTAAACGGCACGCCCGCCGCATTATGATAAAAAAGCGCGCTGTCGTGATTGACGTAATGATCGCCAAGCCCAGCTTCACGCAGCTGCTCCGGTGTGGCGTCTTTCGTTAACTTATAGACCATGGTCGCAATCATTTCCAAATGGGCAAACTCCTCCGTGCCGATATCTGTTAAAAGGCCGATGACCTTATCAGGAATCGTATAACGCTGGTTCAAATACCGGAGAGCTGCGGCCAGCTCGCCGTCCGCTCCGCCATACTGCTCAATCAAATACTTCGCCAGCGTCGGGTTGCACGTACTGACCTTGACAGGGTATTGCAGCTTCTTTTCATACACCCACATTCAGGCATTCCTCCTTATACTTGCCACGGCCATGGCCCTTTTCCCCAATCCCAATCCTTGCCCGCGGGGCTGTTGCCGAACTGCAGAAGCGGTCCGTAAGAGGATTCGAACTGTCTTTTTAAGTGCCTTGAATAGCCGGAATATTGATTGAATTGCTTCAGCGCATCTTCATCATGAGGATGTGTATTCAAATAAAGACTCAGCTCAACAAGCACAAAATCAGCAGCCTGTATTTGCTCTAGCTGACGATAATATTCGGCGTCAACCTTTTTTGCCATGTGCGTCTCCCCCTCGATAAGGGTTTTCATAAAAATCATAGAGATCCTTCCAAAGGGTGCCTTTTCTCAAAGCCTCCATCGGCGAAAACTGCTCCATATGCTCAGGCTGAAAGGTCATATAAAGGTTAGGGGGCGTTCTGTAATATTTCTTCCCTATGGGCGGACAGGGATCAAAACGGCTGTGAAAGGGCGTATATGATTTGACAGGCGTAAACGGCTGCATATCCTTCATTCCGGCTCCTCCTTTCTCAAAAACAATGACCTTAATAGGTATGAGGCAGGAGGCGTGATTATGACTGAAACACGACTTAGCTTTTTCAATCTTTAATAAGAAGACCTTCGGAAGCGCCGAAGGTCTTTCTAGACTATTCAGTCCAAAATGAGGTCAGTGTTTCCAATATGCAGCATGAGCAGCCGCAAACTCTGACAGCGAACGAGGTTCTTTTCCCGTCACACGCTTCACTGTATCCGTTACCCGATGTTCCGCACCATGGCTGATTGCCTCATCAAGCTTCGCCATAAAATGGGCATAATCCGCGGGCAAACCTCCTGCCTCCATTTTATGCTGCAGCTCGGAACGAGAAATGCTGACATGCTCCACCCGGCGTCCCGCCGCAGCTCCAATGATCTCCGCCGCTTCGGCATAGCTCAGCGCCTCGGGACCTGTCAGAATATGAAGTGTTTGATGAGGAACATCATCAATCAAAGCCCTGACGGCTGTTTCTGCGATGTCATCAGCGTCAATAAACCCAAGTTTTCCTTCACCCGAAGCCGTTGTGATGCGCCCCTCCGTTTGAATAGACATGCGGTGCTGGACATTGATGAAATTTTGCATAAAGTATGAAGGCCGCAGCACCGTCCATTCTGGAAACTCGCGCACTGCCTGGTGAAGCGCGCCAAACACGGGACCGTTCTCGGAGACAACAGACGCACTTTGCATCACTACCCGCTTTGCGCCGAGACGCTTTGCTTCCTTTAAAAAGGGAAGCACATAGGGAGCCGGATCAAGTACACCAACCGGAGCAACAAGATAGATGTCTTTTACCTGTTCTAGAGCAGGCGTAAAACTGGAGGCGTCCTTCCAATTAAAATACACATACTCAGCATCAGCAAGCGCGCCCTTTTTCCGGCTCGCAATACGCACCCTGTGTCCCAGCTCTATTAAACGGCTGGCAATTCGGCTGCCGACTGTGCCAGTCCCGCCCGTGATTAAAATCGGATTCTGTTTCATCATTTCCCACTCTCCTCTGTTTGCAAAAATGATCCTCCAAAGGCCTCTTTTACAACAAGCGGATTCCAATAATCCCTATAACGCACAATGCGGCCGTCTCTCGTTTCGATGACACTGATATAACTTTGGCGATAAGGCAGCCCAGTCTCAACCACATGGCCGTCACATTGAAACTCCGCAATCATCGTATTCGTATCTGCTGAACGGTACACTGTCGGAGCGGTAAATGAAGAAAGATGAATCTGCTTAGGATAATCTTTAATATAATCGTAAATGGCCGCTTTTCCTTCTATTCTTTTTGGTGATCCCTCCGGCGCATAAGGGAACTCAAATACAGCATTCTCATCCCAAAGCTCCGTCCAGCTCTTCATGTCCTTCTCAAGCATATAAGCCATAAACTTTCTCAATGTTTCACATGCTTTTTCAAACTCATTCATCAACATTCATCATCACCTCATTTTTATTTCTAGACTATTCAGTCCAAAAAGTACATACATGGGCAAAGAATCCTTTACCACATGTTAATCAAGCACTGATAAACTCACGTCAACATGGTCCTGAAGACGATCCATATCTGCCGTCACTTTTGCAATAAAGGTCAATGACAGCCTGCTTTGATTCAGGTACCGGGCAAGCGCAGATATATCAGTCTCTTCTCCATTCAATTCTCCTTGATCCTTCGCTCTTAAAAGCGCCTGATAAAAAGCGTTCTCAAGCTGCTTGGATTGTCTTTCAAAATACAGGGCAAGCTCAGGGTCATGAGGAATCTGTTCAATCGCGCTGTTAATGATATAGCACGCCTTTGCCCGTTCCGGGTCCCTCAGGGCATTGACACCTTCTTGAAAAATATCACGAATGGCTTCCTTTACAGATCCTGGCGCTTCAAGCCTTTCCATAACGGCAGCGTTTTTCCCTTCAAGATACGATTTCACAGCGGACAAAAACAAATCACGCTTCGTGCCATACGTATCATACAAACTTTGGCGCGCAATGCCTAAATGAGAGAGCAGATCCTGAAGAGACGTTCCTTCGTAGCCATACTCTCCAAAAACCTCTATCGCCCTGTGAAGAACAAGCGCCGTATCAAATTCTTTATTCCTCCCCAAAAGACGATCACCTCCTGAAACAAATGTTACCAGTTTCCAGACTGAACAGTCAAGAAAAAAGCTAAAAAAACACTCTTGATCTGCAAGAGTGTCCTCTTTTTATCATCATCTTCTTTATTTATAACCGTCTTTTCCCCAGTGGCCCATATGGTGGTGATGGTGGCCATAATGACCATCATGATGATGGTGATGATTATCCTTTCCAACATGGTGATGATGGTGATGAAGATTATCTTTTCCATCATGATGATGGTGATAATAGTGGTGATGTCCATCATTTTCATGGTGCATGTTCGGATAACTTACAGTTCCCGGAGAGCCTCCATAGCCGCCGCTTGGGTAACCGCCGGATCCTCCGTACGTTCCATATCCCGGATAGCCGCCGACACCTCCATGTATGCCGTGATCTGGGTAGCCTCCATACATGCCAAAGCCCGGGTGGCCTCCATACATGCCATAACCCGGGTGGCCAATACCAAAGCCCTGATAATGACCAAAACCAGGTCCGCCATACATATGTCTTGTATCAGTCATATTCACTCTCTCCTTCACATAGGTTACAGTCCAGAGTATGAGAATATCTTATAGATCGTATAGGCGGCCGCCTACATACAGCTAAAACAATTTCCGGGACAAAAAAAGCAGGCCATAACAGCCTGCTCACTCCTTACTCACCTAAATCAACGTTATGATATACCTGCTGAACATCTTCCAAATCTTCTAATGCATCAATCAATTTTTCAAACTGTTCCTTTGCATCATCCGGAAGCGTTACTTCACTTTGCGCAAGCATTGTCAGCTCCGCTACTGTAAATTCCTCGACACCCGCGTTTTTAAACGCCTCTTGCACCGCATGGAATTGATCAGGCTCAGCATATACGATCACGCTGTCATCCTCTTCTAAAATGTCACGGACATCAACATCCGCTTCCATCAAGATCTCAAGCGCTTCGTCAGCAGTTTTGCCTTCCACACCGATTACAGCCGTCGCGTCAAACATGTAAGCAACAGATCCGCTCACACCCATGTTTCCGCCGTTTTTCCCGAACGCCGCACGCACTTCCGGCGCCGTACGGTTTACATTATTCGTCAGCGCATCAACGATAATCATTGATCCGTTCGGCCCGAAGCCCTCATAACGAAGCTCATCGTAATTCTCTTCCGCTCCGCCCTTCGCCTTCTCGATCGCACGTTCAATGATGTTTTTCGGCACGCTGTAAGTCTTCGCACGCTCAAGCACAACCTTTAGCGCCTGGTTGGATTCCGGATCAGGCTCGCCCTGTTTCGCCGCCACATAAATCTCACGGCCAAACTTCGCATAAATTCGACTCGTATTTGCGTCCTTAGACGCCTTCTTCTCTTTAATATTGTTCCACTTACGGCCCATGATGTTCCACTCTCTTTCATATATATCAATCTAAATACTGTTATTCACTTTATCCATTATACCTCAAATGGTTTGGTTGTTTCGAGTGTCTTGCGTTAGAAATAGAAGGAATGCCGCGATGTGGAAAATGGAACGTCTTCCGTAAAGCAAGAAAAAGCCCTAGCTAAGGGCTTTCTTCTGGTCACTAAGTTTGTAAGGGGAATGTTCGATATACGTCGTATTTCGATCTGTTGATTCCTTAAATCCGCCGGAGTTTGTCAGGGTTGGAAACGACATGCTTCCCAAAAATAGAGTAACAGCCAGGCACATCATCACTTTTTTCTTAATAGGCATATAAACACTCTCCTTTTAGAATATCTTCTTGGGCTTTCAGCACTTTCCGATAAAACGCAGCGGCTTGTTCAAAGTGACAGCTGCTTTCAAAAACAGCGGCAGCACTCCGGGCACATGCTTCAATGTAAGCGTGCAGGTTCTTTTTTTCGAAATAGCTTAAAAGATCATGAATTTTTCGTTCATCAACAGTCTCCTTGTACACGGCCTGCAAGAACAGAAACAATTCTTTATAAAATTTGTGAGAACGTGCTGTGATATGGTCTAATCCTTCCTCTATGAACTGAAACGCCTTCTGTGTTTGGCCCGCTTTACATAATGTCCAGCTTAATCCAAACAAGACTTTCGGAAGCAGATCAGGCACTTTCTCTCTGCTTACTTTCGCCGCTTTTTGGAAATGTTCTACAGCCATCTGATCGTCTCCTGATCTGTCATAGCTGTTTGCAATGTTCAATAGAGAAATGGCGATAAACCTGTCATTTTGAATGTCCATTGCCAATTCCAGCGCCGCCTCTAAATGCGGGAGCGCTTTATCATAATGTTTGAAATCATCATAGTTGCCGGCGATCACAAACAAGCTTTGTATCGTTCTAATGCTGTATAGAGGATGGTTTTGATAAATGTCCAAGGCTTGAAGAATATGATGCATCGACACATGGGTTTGCTTCATGTGATAATACGCTTCGGACACTTTAAAATGGAATTCGGCTTTCTCAATATCATCTGACACAAACGGCAGTTCTTTCTCCGCCTCGCGATAATACCCGATCGCTTCCACATATTCTTTTTGGTCAAATTCATACATGCCGCGGAAAAACAAAGAGTAGTATTTCAAAAGGCCTGTGAGTTTTTTCTGAGGGGTCTCAATCGTTTCAAGAAGCTCTGTCACTGTAGGGCGATTTCCGTATGTTTGTCCCGGCTCCAAATAATCAAGCATCAGCTGGTGACGAAAACACATCAGAGAATAATAGATCAGTAAATCCTGGTCTTCTTCCATCTGCTGAATGTCCTGCTCCACCTCCGCTTTCAGAATCTCAGCATCCGGAACACTGAACTGGCGAATCATTTTATACCATTCATTAATCTTAACACCTACACGCGAAGACGGTATGGCTTGACTCAACGGCTTCCCTCCTTCTCTATGAGATATGTCATATTCTATCAATCCCAAATTTTGAAAACAATATAGAAGGAAGAAATTGTTTTTTCATCCTGTCAATTTGTTTTTCTACGCAAAAAAGACCCTTTACGCAAGGGTCTTTGTCATTCTATTTCATATACGTATTCACGAGCTCGTAACAGCGCTCTTTCGTCTGTTTGGCAAGCTCTTCCGTTTGGACGACTCGGGATAATGAACCGCCGCCCTCCTCATCATATCGTTTCTGGGCCGCAGCATCCCTATCCTTCATCCATTGGCGCTGTTTCACTTTTAATGCCGCCATGTCTGAAGCAGGAAGCTGTTTTTGCAGCACGCCGTATATCTCGTTCAGCAATCCGTCCCACATTTGATAATTGTAACCGTAATCCTCAATCATCTGATAATCACTTTGATAGTCATTGTGCTTTTCTTTCTGTTCTGTCGCTGACAATTTGGCAGCATAATCTGCTTTTGTGTTTCCCTTTTCCTGCTCACTGCTCTGTGTATCCGCGTTATCTGATGACTCGGTTTCCTCAGCCGTTTGAACTTTTTCTTGCTCCGGAGCCTCAGTCTCGTCTTCATTATTACTCACTATACTGGTATCCTTTGAGCTGATCGCCGCCTGTCTTTCCCCATTTGAACTTTTCACATTGAAAAGATAAGCTGTTCCGCCGGCAGCCTTCGATTCATAGGACTTCACAAATTCCGCCGTTTCACCGTTTCTAGACAGAATCGTTTTCGCTTCTTCTTTTGTCAGCTTGATATCATCCCCTTGAAGCGACTTGCTGTCCCATTTGTTGATCTTCCAATCGCCATCTTCCTTCACCAATTCAAACGTCCATAACGTGCCCATATTGTTTAACTCTGTTGCCGGGTCTATTGATGAAGCCTCTATCTTATTCTTGTCCTGTTCATAAGTAAAACGCACATCGAAATCAGTGCCGGGGTGAAAAGGAGCATCACACTCGCAAAAGTACTCTCCGGCCAAATCCTTTAAGGTCTGATCTGCAAACGTCTCTGTTGCATAAGGCAGCACACTAGGCCCTAGCTTGTTGAAATCCGCCTTGTTTGCCGTGCTCCAGCCGTTTTCTTTTCCCGCTTTATCAAATGCATTAAAGATCGAATCAATATCGTTTTTCAAAGCTGATTTTACTTCCTGCTCCGTCAGCTTCGCAACGCTTGCCTTCTTCACGGCTTGCTTTTCTTGATCCTTATCAGAAGCTCCGCTATCAGAACACGCCGATAATAGGAATAAAATAGATAAAAGCAGCGCACCCAATTTATAAGTCATTGTCTCTTCTCACCCTTCTGCTCTCTCATGGTAGCTTTCTT